>CAZFGM010000566.1:0-4910 GCA_964518515.1 uncultured Alcaligenaceae bacterium
GTCCAGGCTGCGTTCATGGAACTCGTCGAAGATGACCGTGTGCACGGATTCCAGAAACGGATCGTCGTGCAGCATCCGGACGAGGAGACCCTCGGTCACAACGAGAATACGCGTCCTGGGGCCGAATTGCCGGTCGAAGCGGACGTGATAGCCGATGTCCTCGCCCAGGCGGCCGCCGCGTTCGGCGGTCATGCGCCGCGCGGCGGCGCGGGCGGCGAGGCGGCGCGGTTCCAACATCACGATACGCTGGGTGCCGGCCAAGCCGGAGTCGAGAAGCGCCGGCGGCACGCGCGTGGTCTTGCCGGCGCCCGTCGGCGCGCGTAACACCACGCCCGATTGGCGGTTCAGCGCCGCTACCAGTTCGGGCAAAACGGCGTCGATGGGTAGCGGGATGCAGGTCACTTTGGCGGAACCAGAACACCGCCCCATAGGGCTGTCGGGCTTCCTCAAGGCCAAGACTCACGGTACGGGAAGCAGATTGAGTTCAAAAAAACCCGGTTTGCCAAAGTTCCCGTAGTGAAACCGGTTGAGGAACCTGACACCGGCAATCCCGTCGAATCCTTGGGGCACCTGAGAAACGCCGACAACGGGCTTTGCAACGCAATTGTAGGTCGGCCTTTCCAGGCCGACGTCCCTTGCCCAGATTCATTGAGCTTGGGCGGTTCAGGTCGGGCTGGAAAGCCCGACCTACTAATTCGTTGCAAAGCCCCGACAACGGGGACCGGCTCATTGAAATTAAATTGGGAGATGCGTACCTCCACCAAGTAGACGGGACACCAACCGGAATAGGCGCCACCCAGTTGCACTTGGCCCATGAAAATACCACCACATTGCAGGCAATCCATTTCGGCAAGGATTAGCTGAAAGACTGACTTTCGAGTGCCGGCGCCGGTGTCGGCCACCAGACGGCGCACGAGGTCTTGTCCGATTGGCAAAGACAACACGACCTGGATCAAGGGACGGTCATACTCCAGAGCCCATTGCGCCGGCGGCATCAAGACACCCTCCAAATTCCCTCCACCCGCTCATAATCAGCGCTGGCTTCGAGGCAGTAGCATTTCGTCGGGTCGGGCTCGATTTGCCGCAAGCGATCGGCCACTTTCCGCCACGAATCCGCTACGACCACGACTTGCCCAGGGGCAATGCCCACCAAGTTGCCCGCATAGGGCGATAGCGGATTCTGTCGGGCTTCCTGGTTTATTTGCCGGGCCAGCCGTTCGTTGGCGGACACAATCGCTTGGTTATTTCCCATGATCGTCCTCCGGCTCAAAATATTCCGGCCTCCACCCGTCCAGTCGTGTACCGGCATATCCAGTTCCTGCGATGGTTGATGTTCCCATTGTAACGCACATTTCGCACCACGGGAACGATAGAGGTCCAAAATTCCCTAAGGCAATGATCGGGCGGGAAAAGCGTTTTTTTCGATTACATGGTTGCGTTTCGTTTGTCCAAGGGCTACCCTTGGGGACTGGTGAATTCGCCAATCTAAAAACGGAGGAACACCCATGTATCGTCTTTTGTTGGTTGGGGCCGTCGGCTTGTTGGTGCCGGGGTTCGGAGGGGCCGATGATGCCAAGGACAAGAAAAACCGCGAGGCCGGTCTCAAGGTCGAAGGAAAGCTGACCAGTGACGATCCCGCCGACAAGTTCCTCAAGACCCCGCACAAGGTTCATGAATACAAGATGAAAGCGGGCAAGATCTACGTGATCGACCTGTCGAGCAAGGACTTCGATTCGTTTTTGCGGCTGGAGAATTCGGCCGGCAAGAATCTGGCCGCCAATGATGACGCAACTCCCGATACCCTGGACGCCCGCCTCGTTTTCAAGGCCCCCAAGGACGACACGTACCGGATTATCGTCACCATGTTAAAGCCCAAGGAAGGGGCCTACCTCCTGACCGCCCGCCAAGGGACCGCGGAAGACCTGGCCAAAGCCGACCCTTTCTACCGCCTGATCGGCAAGTCCGCCCCCGAGGTTAAGGGCGAATTTTCCCTCAACGGGGAAACCAAAAAACTGTCCGACCTCAAAGGCAAGGTCGTCCTGCTGGACTTTTGGGCCGTGTGGTGCGGGCCGTGCATCCAAACGTTTCCTCATCTGCGCGACTGGACCAAGGAGTACCAGAAAGACGGCCTGGAAATCCTCGGCGTGACCACCTACTACGAGGTGTTGAGCTTCGACAAGGAGAAGGGCAAATTGAAAAAAGTGGACGCCCTCAAGTCGGCAGAAGAACACGACATGATCAAGGACTTCGCCGCCTACCACAAGTTGACGCACCGGCTCATGACCGTCTCCAAGGACAACTGGATGAAAGTGAGCAAGGACTACCTCATTCAAGGCATTCCCCACGCAGTGGTCATCGACCGCAAAGGACAGGTGCGCATGGTCCGCGTCGGTTCCGGCCAGGAAAACGCCGACGCCCTGCACGCGGAGATCAAAAAACTGCTCGCGGAGAAGTAAAGTTAGCCAAATCCGCGGGGCACGCGCGCAGAGCGAATCCGCCTGGCCGTGATAAACTCTCCCCTGGGGTGGAGCCCAACCTCCTCAGGGGGTTTTTGTTGATTGCATTTCCCCCAGAAACCGTCTACCTTGTTGCCATTGGTTCGAAAGCGCCTTTCGGACTGGCCAAATCAACTTAAGGAGTGCATCCATGATTCGCTGGCTGAGTCGCACGATTCTAGTGGGCGCCCTGGTCGCCGCTTTGGCCCTCCTGGAGGGAGGAAAAGTCGCGGCCCAGGATAACGGGACCGATTTGATCGGCAAACCCGCGCCCGACCTGGTGGGGGCCTTTTCTTTTAACGGCAAGACCGCCAAGCTCTCCGACCTCAAGGGCAAAGTCGTCCTGGTGGATTTCTGGGCCGTGTGGTGCGGGCCGTGCATCAAAACCTTCCCCCACCTCCGCGAATGGCACAAGGACTTCCAGAAGGAGGGGCTGGAAATCCTCGGCGTCACCACCTATTACCAGGTCTACGCTTTGACAAGGAAAAGGGCAAGCTCAAGCTGGTGGGCAAACGCGTCAAGGACGAGAACACCGGCAAGGTCACGGTGGAAGGCGGCTTGAAAGCGCCCCAGGAACACGACATGCTCAAGGATTTCGCCGGCTATCACAAGCTGAGCCACCGCCTCATGGCCCTGTCCAAGGACAACTGGGCCAAGGCCGGCAAGGATTACAGCGTTCGCGGCATTCCCACGGCGGTGCTGATCGACCGCAAAGGCGTCGTGCGCCTGGTCCGCGTCGGTTCCGGACAGGCCAATGCCGACGCCCTGCAGGCCGAAATCAAGAAACTGTTGGCCGAAAAATAGCAACCTTTGCCGCTTGCGGCTTTGCGCGGTGGTACGCTAAGCCGCAAGCGCTAACATTTCCTACTCTCTTTGGAGACCTGCCATGTCCAGGCGTCTCTTCCTTATCCTTGGGCTTTTGCTGTTGGCCGGGCCGGCCCAAGGGCAACCGGCGAAGAAAGAAGATCCCTTCAAGGCCGAGTTGGACAAACTGCGGACCCAAGTGCAGGAGTTGCAAACGCACGTCAAAGCATTGCAGAAGAAGGAGTCCAAGGCCGAGCCGCCGAGAAATACATGAGGGAGTATGCCGAGCCTTTCATGACCGCCGTCGTGAAAAACGATAATTACACGGGCCTTAAACAAGGAGTCTTCTTACATCAAGTACGACTTGGCGCACTACACCCGAACTCTGCACCTGGGACCTAATATTACTACTTACAAGTTCACGAGAGTTGCCGTGGCTCCCGGACTGGAGGAAGCCATCTGTCGCGGCCAATTGTTCAAAGCGGGGAGAGAAGGGTATTTTCGCCCTGCCCATCGTCAAGGATAAAGCGAGCGGGCGGTACGGAATTAGTTTTGCCAGCGTCAAAGCGAATTAGGACCTTCCATGGTTGGTTATCTTTTGTCCGATGATTTGATTTTTTCCAGCCGCATCACCGGGGTCGCCAGAGACCTGGGATATCACGTCACGGCCGCACGATCTGCGGAAAATCTTTTGCTTCTGGCCAGGGAGCAGGCGCCCCGATGCGTGATTCTGGACCTGGCCAATCCCGGCCTGGTCATCGCCGATCTGGTCCGTCAACTCAAAGGGCAAGCCGAGCCACCCTTCGTCGTGGCTTACGGGTCCCATGTGGATGCCGCCACGCTGCACCAAGCCCGCCAAGCGGGCTGCGATCTGGTCTGGCCGCGGAGCAAGTTCGTCCAGGAATTGCCGGTCGCATTGCCGGGGTGGTTTGCCGGCAACGCAAAAGCGGGTTGGTAGTGACCTACTAATCCTAATAGAAGTGTTACGGCTTGGAAAAGATCCTGCGCTATCACTAACCCGGATTATCCCCAATCGCTGGGGGGGGTTGAGGCGGTGGGGATCGTGAAGTCGAGTGAGAACAGCTGGTCAAGTGCCCTGACCCCCTTACCCCCACAGCGGACTCCGAGTTGGCTAACCGGTCAAGAATACCTGGCGATCACCATGCCCAAGAACCGGCTGATTTCAGGCATGTCCTGCCCCAATTTTATTAATCCGCTCCTTCGGTCGATTGCCCAATCCTTCCAGGTAATCAAAATATTGTAACCGTTCACCGCTCCAGATTGGAGATTACACAAAACCATTGCAGCTGCAGGCAACACAACAAAAGGGCAAATGTCGCCTTTCGCTCCGCGAAAGGGCGTCTTTCGCGGAGCGAAAGGCGACAGTGAACGGTTACAAAATATAGGTTTTGGTTTCCTTTCCGCCTCCCATCTCCGGCGAGGCGAAGAGGGGTGCCCCGGCCGCTGACAGCGATTTCGAAGGGGCCGCGACCTATTCTTGTGAAGTGGCTTTGAAGAAGCGATCAAGCGGGGCGCCTGTGCATGAACATGACCTTCTACCCGTCTTTCGCGGAACGGGGTTGACGAAAAAAAATATTCCGGGTATGTGGC
>CAZFGM010000567.1:0-4903 GCA_964518515.1 uncultured Alcaligenaceae bacterium
CTCTATTCATCCGTACGGTTGCGGCTTTGCCGCGCCGTGTGATCCGTGGTTCTTTTCCACCCTTCATTTTTGAGGAGACGTTATGCTCCGCATGACTTTGGCAGCGCTTGCGGTATTCCTTCTCGCCCGGCCGGGTATGTCCGGCGACAAGGAAAAGCCGGCCGACGAAACCTTGCAAAAAGCCAAGAAACAGGTACTAGCCCACCTGGGAGAGGCCCCGGCCCGCCAGGTGGAAGCGGTGGCCGACAAGTTCGTCCGCCAAGTTTTGCCCAACCACGTCGTGGTGATCGTGGGATTTCCGCAGTGGCCGGTGGCGGTCAGTCCGCCCGCGCCTTTGAAATCGCGCAACCTGTTCCTCGTTCCCAAGGAAGGCAAGCTCGAACAGGTGACCGATGCCAAGGGCCTGGAGATCTTTTTCAAAAAACAGGTTTCCCCCAAGCTGGGCCACGAAACCGTGGCTCGCGCCTGGCTGCGCCTGAGCCAGGAATTCGTGCAGGATGGCTTTTACAAGTTCAAGATTCCCGACCAGTTTACCGTGCTGGCCGGCAGCTCGCTGACCATCATCAGCGGCACCGCTGAAGTCGTGCCGGAAGGGGGCAACAAGGGGCACATCAAAGCGACGCTGCGCTTCGACCGGGACAACAACCTGGCCACGGTGCAAGAGGAAATCAAGGTGGTGCGCGGCATCCGCCCGCGCTGCCAGGCCAAGCTGCTCGTGCATCCCGATCCGGTCATCCGGGCCATCGCCGAGGATGACCTGCGCGTCTTGGGCAAGGCCGCCCAGCCCTATCTGCTGCAACAGCGGGCCGGCGCCAGTCCGGATTTGCGCCAGGCCATCGACCGGCTCTGGCAGCGAATTGTTGCGGAGGATAAGTAAAAGGGTAATGGTGAATGGGGAGTGTCGCCCCAAGGTCATGAGCTCTGACCAAGCTTCGTGGGTCACTCCTACCATGGGGTCCATTGTACTTGGCAAGCAGTGAGCAGACTGCTAATTTGAGGAGAGAAATGGCCGGGATGAGGAAAGGACAAGGAATATGCCTTTACACGACTGGACTGCTCTTCCCGGCTGGGAGGGTGTCCACCAGGTGTGGATCGTAGAGTTGCTCTATTGGATCAAACCGCGCCTGCCTCCCGGCTATCGCGCCTACATTGGAACAACGCCGGCGTTTGCCATCGGTGCTCCCGGAAAGGAACGGCCTGACGTCGGTGTGCGTGAATGGCCAACCGGGAATGGGCCGCAGACTTCGGCAGACCACAGGCCTGCTGCTCCTGCCGATCCTGCCGAGGAACCTGATCAGGAAATTGCCGTCGCCACGCTCGAAGGCCAATCGGCGCTGTTGGTCGAGCGGCAAGACCGTCTCGTCACTGCCCTGGAACTGGTGTCCCCGCGAAACAAAGATCGACTTTTCGCGTGCGCCGCCTATGCCAATGCTTACGTCGGTTATCTCCTCAAGGGAGTCCACCTGCTGCTCGTGGATGTTCACCGCCGGCCGTTGCCGTTTTCCTTTGCCGACCGCATTGCCGAAGAACTGCGCCTGGAGCAACCCGCCTGTCCGCCGCCGTTCGCCGTCAGCTACCGAGTCGGTGAGCCAGCCCCGACAGGCGGCCGGTTTCTGGGCATCTGGCGGCGTCCTTTGACGGTAGGCGCTCCTTTGCCGCTGGTACGCTTGCCCTTATCCACCCAGGAATCCGTGCTTGTCGATCTGGAAGGAACCTATTCTCATGCGGCAGAGGCGGCCTACCTGGGATAGTGGCATGGGGAAGCCTTCCGCCAGGAAGTACCACTGAGATTTCTTCGCCGTCTGAGGCTGATCATGAGTTCTGCCGCATTACCGAGCGTTCCCGTTGTGCCAGTGCCAACCGCTGGCGGAGTTCCGCCGGTTCGTCGTTCCACGGTGGTCTTTCAGGGAAAAGTGTCGCTCCCGCCTTGGGTTGACGATCTCGAATCGTTTCGGCGTTGGGCGTATTCGGACGACTTCCCGACCACGGGCTGGTTTTCGTATCTCGGTGGAGTAATCTGGGTGGACCCAAGCAGGGAAGAGTTCCTCACGCACAACCAGGTCAAGGGAGCATACACCATCACTTTGGGCAGCCTCTTGCGACAAATACGAACAGGCCGGTTCGTGCCCGACCGCATGTTGTTGACGAATCCGGCCATTGGCTTGTCCACCGAACCCGACGGGCTGTTCTTTTTGTGGGCGACTTTGCAGTCGGGCCGCCTGCGCCTGCTGCCCGGCAAGAAGACAGGCTACATGGAACTGGAAGGCACGCCGGACATGGCCCTGGAGATCATTAGCGAGACTTCCGTGCGCAAGGACGACGAAATCCTGCGCGACCTGTATTGGAAGGCCGGCGTCACCGAGTATTGGCTCGTCGATGCCCGCGGCGACAGCCCGAAGTTCGACATCCTCCGCCACACTCCCGAGGGTTATGTGGCGACTCCCGCCAAGGATGGCTGGGTGCGCTCCGAAGTGTTTGGCTGCGAATTCCAGCTGGTCCGTGAATTGGATCCCCTCGGCCATCCGGAGTTTTTCGTCAACGTGCGTGGTAAGGTGTGAGCTTTGGGAGTGAAACCGACGCGTCAGGTTAGGGAGGGAAAAAGCGACTGAAGCCGCCGTAAAAAGAGGATTGACCACAATTCGCAAATATGCGAACCTAGGAGAAAGGGGATGCCTCTTACATCGGTGGTGTTTTTCAAGGAATCAGATGGCTCGGTCCCACTCCTTGAATGGCTGGAAGAGTTGCCTGCCAAGGTGAAGGACAAATGCCGTCTGCGAATCGAACGGCTGAAGGAGCTTGGCCACGAATTGCGCAGGCCCGAAGCTGATTACCTGCGGGATGGGGTTTACGAATTGCGGGTGCGTCATCAGAGCCTGAACTATCGGATGCTCTACTTTTTTCACGGCCAGATTGCAGCGGTTCTTTCCCACGGCCTGCAAAAGGAGGACGTGGTTCCCCCACGGGAGATTGACCTTGCTATTGAAAGAAAGGACGCGTTCAAGGCAAACCCCAGGAAGCACACTTTCGAGGCGTAAGAACATGGCAAAGAAAAGAAAACCGACTGCCGATGCTGTGGAGATTCTTCACCGGCGCTACTATGAAGGAAAGCCAGAGCGAATCGCGAGCCTGGAGGAGGAGCGGGCGAATGCCGAGGTTGCCCGGAAGATCTACGCGCTTCGCAACGAAGCCGGGCTTACGCAAAGAGAACTGGCGAAACTGGTCGGCACAACCGCCTCGGTGATCTGCCGCCTTGAAGACGCGGATTACCAAGGTCATTCCCTCGCCATGCTGCGGCGCATTGCCGCGGCTCTTGAGAAAAGAGTTGAGATCCGCTTTCTGCCCATGAATCGGAAGACCCGCTTTGCCTAGTGCCCCGTCAAGGCTAAGAATTGGGGTTGCCGATGTTCGGGCTGGGTGGGAAACTTTCGATCACAAGGAGGTTTCCCATGAACAAGAAGTTCGTTGTTCGTTTGTCGGATGAAGAGGGTGGCATTTGTCAAGAGCGGCCTCGAAATCGAAGCCCTTGGTCCTTGACAAGCGCAACGGTATTGATTGCAATTAATCCTCAGCACCGCTCCGACAATAACAATAAGGGGGCAGCAACCATGACTCCTTTTGGCGCTCCCTGCGGCGCCGAGAATTGTCCCACGTGCCGGTCGCTCGTGACCTTTTTTGTTCACGACGTGGGCTCCACCATTGAATGCCAAATTTGCGGGGCGGCCTTGAATGTCGAGCCGCAAGGTTTGCGTCTGCTCGTGTCCGGGAAAGTGCCGCAGGCGCCTCCCAGTCCGGAGACCGTAGACGTCCGGTTCCTTGGTGAACGTCCTTGGTCCAGTCCCCCTCCTGCCTCCACGGAAAAACCGCCACCCTTCGAATTCACCCCAGAACAAAAAACCCTCATCGCCAGTTTGGTTTTTTACATGCAATGCTTCGGCGTTGTAGGCCTTATTGTGGGGGCCCTTTTGGTTGTTGTAAGTTTGGTGGCTATTGTCCTTGCCATGTGGGCCCCTATGGCCCAGTTAAACGTTATGAACGTCGTGATTCTCTCCATGGTTCAGGCTGCCGTGGCTTTGCTTGTGGGTGGGTTCGCATTCACGGCTGGGGGGGCTTTCCGCCAGATCGGAAACCCCAAGCACCTGATGGCTGCCTTGAAGGCCCTACGAACCTTTTTCCAGCTACAACTTATTATCTTTTGTATTGGGGTTGGTGTAGGCCTGCTCGTGCCCGCAGTCCAAAAAGTGCGGGAGGCCGCCGAAAAAACACAAAAAGTCCCGGGGGCGCAACCCGGTCCACCTCCGCCCAAGTTTCGAGCACCCTAGTGCCCCGTCAAGGCTAAGAATTGGGTTTGCCGATGTTCGGGCTGGTTGGGAAACTTCCGATCACAAGGAGGTTTCCCATGAACAAGAAGTTCGTTGTTCGTTTGTCGGATGAAGAGGGTGGCATTTGTCAGGAGATTATCAAGAATCTCAAAGGATCATCGCAAAAGTTTCGCCGCGCTCAGATTCTGCTCAAGGCGGATGCCGATGGACCAGGATGGACGGATATCAAGATCGCCGAGGCTTTCAGCTGCCGCGTGCAAACGATCGAGAATGTCCGCAAACGCCTGGTTACTGAAGGTTTTGAACTCGCCTTGGAGGGTAAAAAACGCCAGGGGCCGCCCACGGCTTGCAAGCTCGATGGCGAGGCTGAAGCGAAGTTGATCGCCATGCGATTGGGCAGGCCGCCATCGGGTTACGGACACTGGACGTTGCAACTGCTCGCCGACGAAATGGTGGCCTTGGAAATCGTCGATGCGATCAGTCACGAAACGGTCCGCAAGGTGCTAAAAAAAACGGCATGACGAAGCGGAAGATCGAGTATTGGGTGATTCCGCCGGAGCAAGATGCCGAGTTCGTGGCCTGCA
>CAZFGM010000568.1:0-4898 GCA_964518515.1 uncultured Alcaligenaceae bacterium
GGCGAGCAAGCTCGCCGGCTAAATAATGTCTCAATCCATCCCGCTCGCGGTATAGTTCCAGCCTTTCCAGCTTGATTGAGGTTGGACAAAAGGCGTCAGCCTGGAAAGGCTGACCTACAAAGGTGCCCTGTCGAATTAGGAAAGCCCGCCAATACGTGCGGGAAGTGCGGCGGGCAGGAAATATGCGGAAAGTTTCTGTTACTCTTTCGAATCAGGGAGAAGGGCCCCCTTGCCGATTTGACCAAGAGACGGAACCGAAAAAATTAAACAAAGCCGTCCAGGTCGAAAGGACCCCGGAAGGGGAAAGAATATGCGCAAGACCATCCTTCTTCTGGCCATGGGGCTGGGACAGACAGCTATCGCACAGGGTCCGGTGACGCAGACCCCGCAAAGGACCGTGGAAGCCATTGAACCGTTGCCAACCCAGGCTGGACCGGGTTTGCCCGAACCTATTCCGCGGTTGCCGGCCGAGACCAACCCGGAATCCCCGGTCGCCGGCGAGACCGGCCCGGAGTGTGGCCCGCGGCGCTGCCACGTGCTCAAGCGGCTGCGCGACTGGTGCAGCTATCGGCCGTTGCGCGTGCCCCGCGACTTGCGCTGCCGCAAACAATGCGCTCCGGGCATTCCCCCGCTGTATTCCTATTTCGTGAACCGCTATGACCATCACCCGTAGGACGGATTTCTAATCCGTCCGGTGGCGGTGGGGGGACGGATTGAAAATCCGTCCTACGTTAGGGAAGTTCCGCCCGCGCAACCTGCCCCTGGGCGGGCGGGTCCTGGAGGTTAAGCCAGTCGCGCCAGATGCGTCGGGCGTTTTGCCATTGCTGCTCGCCGGCCAGGGGCGACGGCGGGCCGAAATCGTTGCCGCGGCTGAGCCGCACCAGCGCCTGGTTGGCCGCCTGCCGCACCAGCGGATGCGCGTCCGCCAGCATGTCGATCAGGTCGGTTTCGCGGTGATAGCGCTTCTTGCCGATGACCTGGATGGCCAGCCAGCGCACCAGCGGCTCCTGGTCCTTGAGCTTGGCCGCGACCGCGCCCTCGCTTTCGCGGGCCAGGTCGCGCAGCAGGCCGTGAATTAGTTCCTGTTGTTTGGCCTGGTCCTGGAGCAGCTCTTCGGTGAGATTGTCTCTCCGTCAGGGGCGAAAGACGCTCCCTGGCGCGAAGATTGCCCGCTTCGCGGGCAAGGGCAAGCGCGGCCGCTTGCCCTTCGAGAAGAGCAAGCGCTCGCCATCACGGCCGGCACAAGGGATGTTTGAGCGGCAGCCAGTGGCTGCCGGCTTTCGAGCTGGCCACGCTCTGGGTGATGAAGTTCATGCCGTCCACGCCGTCGGCCACGTTGGGGTACAGGCTTTTCGAGCCGTCGAATTTCTGCCCCGCGGCGCGGGCGATCATGTCGCCATAGGCGGCGGTATAGATGTTGGCGAACGCTTCCAGAAAGGCCTCCGGATGGCCGCTCGGCAGCCGGCACGACAGTTTGGCCGTGTCGGTCATGTACGGGGCGTTCGGGTCGCGCGTGTACAGGCGGTGCGGCTGGCCGTTGACCTTGAACCACATCTTGTTCGGCTCTTCCTGATGCCATTCCAGCGCTCCCTTGGTGCCGTCGATCTCGATCCACAATTCGTTCTCCCGGCCATGGGAGATTTGCGAGGCGGTGACCGTGCCCAGAGCGCCGTTCTGATAACGGATGACGGCGGTCCCGTAATCGTCCAGCTCGCGGCCGGTTTCGAAGGCTTTCAGCGTGCAGGAAATCTGGTCGGGCAGAAGCCCCGTGATGAACCGGCCGAGATTGTAGGCGTGGGTGCCGATGTCGCCGAAGCAGCCCGCGGCGCCGGAGCGCTTCGGGTCGGTCCGCCAGCTCGCCTGCTTCTGGTTGTCTTTTTCCAGGCGGCGGCGCAGCCAGCCCTGGAGATAGACGGCGCGGAGGGCGTTGATCTCGCCCAACTCGCCGGCGCGGACCATGTCGCGGGCCTGGCGCACCAGCGGGTAACCGGTGTAGTTGTGCGTGACGGCAAAGACCACGCCGGTCTTTTGTACGATCCGGGCCAGCTCTTCCGCCTGGCCCAGGTCGAAAGTCATCGGCTTGTCGCACATGACGTTGAAACCGGCCTCGGCAAAGGCCCTGGCGATCTCGAAGTGCGTGTGGTTCGGAGTGGCCACGGAGACGAAATCGATGCGCTGGTCGGCCGGCAGCTTCGCTTCCGCCGCCACCATGTCCTTGACCGAGCCGTAAGCCCGTTCCGGCTTGATGTCGTAATCGGGAGCCGACGCCTTGGCCTTGGCCGGATCACTGGACAGGGCGCCGGCGACCAGGACGGCCCGGTTATCGAGGATGGCGGCCGTGGCATGGACCCGGCCGATGAACGCGCCCTGGCCGCCGCCGACCAGGCCCATGCGTAGCTTGCGATGCAAAGGTGCGTTGGTTGGCATGGTGTCTTCTCCAAGGTGGCCTAAACAGATGCAAGCGAATGCACGCAGATAATAACAAAAAGAAAGCAAGGAAAGTTCTGGTACCTAACGGGCCGGCTTCTCCGGCAACAGTTCCGCACTGGGGTGGCACCAACCGCTGAGCGCATCCAGGACGTCCAGCACGGCCTCTTCGTCCGCCTCGCGAAAATCGGTTCGCTGTCGCAGTTGGACGAGAAACTTTTCAAGCAGCCCATAGATCTCTGCATTGGTGCTCCCCTGGCCGGCCAGGTCGTGGACGAGAGCACGCAAGGTGGGCACGGGCTCCGGGGAATGAAGGGCGTTTATCACACGGTCTTCGGCAGTCATGGCTTTTCCTCCCGGACGATGCCCTGCACGCAGATCTTAACAAAATCGAAAGCCAAGGGAACTCAGTCTTTTGAAAAATCGCGGTTGCATCGCCCACCCGGCGCGCGATAATTCAACCAGACCTTTCCACCATCCGAAAATAGGAGCATGGCATGACTCTCCGCAGCACGCGTCGCCGTTTTTTGCAGGAAACCTCGGCCCTGGCCGTTTCCGCCTATGTGGCCGGCTCGGGGCTGCCGGCCCAGCCCAGGCCCGCCGACCGCATCAATATCGGCGTCATCGCCTGCGCCGGGCAGGCGGGCTTCAACATCGGCGGCGTTCGCAACGAGGCCATCGTGGCCCTGTGCGACGTGGATGAAAACCGCGCCGCCCCTGTCCGCAAGCAGTTTCCCAAGGCCGCCTTCTACACCGACTACCGGCAGATGCTCGACAAGCAGAAGGACCTCCAGGCCGTCGTCATCAGCACGCCGGACCATCATCATGCTTTCGCCGCCCTGGCCGCCATGCGGCGCGGTCAGCACGTCTACTGCGAAAAACCGCTGACCCACTCGGTCTACGAGGTACGGCAGATGATGGAGACGGCGGCCAAGCAGAAGGTGGTCACGCAGATGGGCACGCAGATTCACGCGGGGGAGAATTATCGCCGCGTCGTCGAGATCGTGCAGGCGGGCGTTCTCGGGAATATTCGCCGGGTGCACGTCTGGTGCGACAAGCGGCCCGATGCCCGCACGCGCTCGGCCAAACCGGTCCCGCCCCCCAAAGGACTGAATTACGATCTGTGGATCGGGCCGGCCCCGTTCCGGCCGTATGACGCCGCCCACCTGCACTTCCACTGGCGTTGGTTCTGGGACTTCGGCGGCGGCATGCTCGCCGACATGGCCTGCCACTACATGGACCTGCCGCACTGGGCGCTGAACTTGCGCGCGCCGACCACGATTTCCTCCACCGGCCGCATCTTGAACAAGAGCGCCATCGACGTGCCCGACGTGCAGCAAGTGGATTTCGAATATCCCGCGCGCGGCAACCAGCCCGTGGTGCATCTGACCTGGTATCACGGGGTGCGTGGCCCTGACCTGGACGGCAAAGTCCATCACAAGGGCTTCTCTTCCGGCGTGCTCTTCGTCGGCGACAAGGGCAGCCTGCTGGCCAATTACGGCAGCCACCGGTTTGTCGGCGACGGCGCTCTCCAGCGGCCCAAGCCCACCATTCCCCCGTCGCTCGGCCATCATCGCGAATGGCTCGAAGCCATCCGCAACGGCGGCGCCACCACCTGCAACTTCGCCCACAGCGGCGCCCTGACCGAGGCGGTGCTGTTGGGCAACGTCGCCTACCACCTCGGCGCCCGCATCCAGTACGACGCCAAGACCGGCCGCGTCGCCAACATGAAGGCGGCCCAGTACCTGCGCCGCGAATATCGCAAGGGGTGGATGCTGTGATTTTTTCCGGGCCGGGTAAAATAATGGGAATCGTTTCCGGAGGCAAACCCGATGAATGAAGGTATCCGTTCAGGGCGTTCCGGCAAAAAGAAGAGTAGGAGTAAGATGAAGATTATGATTGGGAAGAGGATTTAGAGCAAGATAAAGAGTAAGATAATAATCGATCAAGAGGCTTCGGTTGTTTTTTTCTCTTACTCTTGCTCTTTCTCTTAGTCCTCTTCCTACTCTTAATCTTTCTTTTACTCTTGCTCTTTTCAGACCAGAAAAAAACCACTGAACGGTTACGAATGAAGTAACCCTGGAGTCCCTTGCCCAGCGGGTGGAGGCGCTGGAACGCGCCCTCGACCTCAAGCCGGATCTGACCGGCAAGGACGCTTGGCGTCGCGTGGTCGGCATGTTTGCCGGTAGCGAATTCATGCGGCAAGTCGATGAAGAGGGGCGTAAGATCCGCGAAGCTGAGCGCGCCGAGGCTCAACAGGAGTGGGAATAGACGCTGTGAATCAGAAAGGCGGACATAATGCCGCAACAGAAAAATTTGAAGGCCAGAGCGCGTCGTCGGCCCAAAGATCGGGAGGTGGATGCGGTTCAGGTGGCGGCGAACACGTATATCGTGCGCTATTACCCAATCGGCTGCCTGGGCGGCCAGCCGCGGCGACTGGTAGGCCAGGGGGGAGATTCTTGGATCGTGCC
>CAZFGM010000569.1:0-4895 GCA_964518515.1 uncultured Alcaligenaceae bacterium
ATGGGGACAAGACTTGACAGAGGGAACGGGTTCACATAAACGAAGAGGAACTAATTTTCCGCCGGAGAAAAAGCGATCATGAAGCTGCTCACGCAGGGGCGTCTGGTGGTTTTTTTGTGCGTCGGGGGCTTGGCCCTGATTTCCTGCGGTATAGTCCTGGGAAGGTCCGGGCCCGGAATCGCCTTTACCCTGGGTGGGGCCTTTCTGTGCCTGGTCTCTCTCGGCTTGACCCGAACCCTCATTTCCGGTGTGCAAAAAGTGCTGGACGAGTATCAGGAAAAACAGGCCAGCGTCAAGGCCGGCACAAAGTAGTAGGCACGCTCCGCGTGCCGTAACGGCACACGGAGTGTGTCTACTACACTAAGGGGCACGAAGAAAGGCAGTTCCGCAGCCGTCATGCAAGCAATGGAAAAAAACCAAGGCCACGCACTGGGGGAAAAACTGCTCGTCGCCGCCTTCTTCGGGGCGCTCGGGTCGTGCGCGGGCCTCACCGTGATCGGGGCGGGTCTGCATTTCGACTGGAAGAGCCTGATCCTGGGCGTGGTGAATTGTATTTTTGTCATGGTGTTGGCGGAATGGCTGTACTCCGGCCGGCCGAACACCTTGAAGGTGCTTCAGGGCTGGATGGCCTTTCAAGGGCTTCTGGGTTTTGTCCTTCTGGGACTGGTCGTAATCTTTCCGCACCGACTGGCTGATTTCCACCTGCCCGAAGTCCTGGGGACCGGTCTGGTTATCCTGCAATGCGGCGCCCAGTTGGCGTTCGGCCTAATGGTCACCGGGCCGCGTAGCGTCCGCGAGTTTTTGGCGTCGCGGCGCGGCGAAGTCGTACCGGTGGAACAATTCCACGAACCCCACGAGGAAAAGTATATCACCGCGGGCCCCGGCGAAATTTCCCTCGACGAGGGCGCCCGCCAGGCCCTGAACCACCTGTCCGGCTTTGTCGGCTTGGCCGGCAACCTGCTCGCCCTGGTCGCCGCCTTGGACCTGCTCGGCGGCCTGGTGCTGCTCTTTTTCTTCGGCGCCAACGGCTGGGTCGTGGTCGCGGGAATATTCGCCTTGCTGTTGACCCTGATCCTCTGGACCACCGCCCAGGACTTACAATATCTGACGACCACCAAAGGCTACGAGGTTCCTCATCTCACCAACACCCGCAACAGTTTCCGGGCCTTTTTCAATTTTCAGCTGGCGAGCCTGATCGTCATCCTGATCGTCCTATTCCTCTTCGTGTGGTAAGATTCGGCCCTTGTGCCATGGCTGTGACGGCACACGGAGTGTGCCTACTACGAATCCGCCGGGAGCCCTGTCATGAACAGCGCGTCCGCCTCGCCCACCGGGGTTCGCTGGTGGATTTTCGGTTTGAGCGGAGCCATCAGCTGGCTGCTGTATTTACATCGCTATTCCTGGGGCGTATTAAAAACAGATTTCAAAAGAGAAAACCGGCTGGACGACGTGCAGATGAGCTGGCTCGATTCGGCGTTCCTGGCCACCTACGCCTTCGGGCAGATTCCCTTCGGTCTGGCGGGCGACCTGTTGGGGCCGCGAGCGATCATGGCCGTGCTGATATTCCTCTGGTCAGTGTCGGTCGCACTTTTTGCCATAATCCAGGGTTTCTGGTGGCTCTTTATCCTGCGCCTGTTTTTCGGGTTTTTCCAGGCCGGCGTCTATCCGCTGCTGAGCAAAGTAACGCGGATTTGGTTTCCGCTGGCGTACCGCACGTCGGTGCAGGGGTTCGTCACCGCCCTGGGCCGCGTGGGGGGGGCTTGCGCCCCGCTGGTAATCGCCAGCCTGCTGATCGGGTTTTGCGAATTGACGTGGCCGAACGCCCTGCTGGTCGTAGCCGGGCCGGGAGCGGTGCTGGCCGTGGCCTTCTGGTGGACCTTTCGCAATCATCCCGCCGAGCATCCGTGGGTGAACGCCGCCGAATGCCGGGAAATCGGCACGGACCTGGTGGCGGCGGCCGGCAGCCCACCGGCCCCTGTCCGGCTCACGCCCGACAATCGCCTGTCCTTCCTCGTGCTTCTGGTCTACGCTTTCGCCAGCACTTTCGCCGACATGCTGTATGTATTCTGGATTCCGCAATTTCTGGAAGAGGCCAAGGAGTTGAGCAAGTGGGAAATGGGCTTATTCGCGCCATTGCCTCTCCTGGGCGGCGCGGTGGGCGGCCTGGTGGGCGGCATGCTGAACGATGTGTTGATCCGCTGGACGGGCCGGCGCCGGCTGGGCCGCAGCACCGTGGCTTTCACCGGCAAATTCCTGGCCGGCATCCTGATCGCCGCCAGCGTGGGAGTGGCCGACGGCCGGCTGGTCATGCTCGTGCTCCTGGTGAGCAAATTCTTCGGCGACTGGAGCCTGCCGACGCAATGGGGCACCATCACGGACATCGCCGGCCCGGCGGCGGGCACCGTCTTCGCCGTCGTCAACACGGTCGGCGCGGTGGCCGGCTTTCTGGCCAGTCCGGCCATGGCCTGGACCAAGGAAACCTGGGGTTGGGAAGGCCTCTTTTTCGGCGTCGCCGCCGTCTACCTGATCGCCGCCGCCTGCTGGCTGGTCATCGATTGCACCCGCCGGCTGGATCAGGAGACCAAGCCCCGAGGCGAGGCTTCGAGCCTTGGAGGTACGTAAGATGACCAAGCCCCAAGGCGAGTCTTCGACCGGCAGTTCCAGGCGAGCGTCGAGGCGTAAGCCCGACGTGGATGTGGACAAACTCGTCGGGCTGTGGCCTCGACGCTCGCCGGGTCGGTATAATCGGGCGATCCGTAACCAAAGTCCTCCTTCAGCCAAAGGGAATTGTCATGGTTCATTTCCTTCTTGCCATCCATGTCGGCCTGGTGTCCCTCGCCGGAATCGCCGCCCGTGAAAAAGAAGCGGTCCAGGGAGCCAAGGATCCGCCGGCCGTTCGTTCCGCGGAATGCCGCTGGCGCACGGGTCTGATCAAAATCGACGGCGTCCTCAACGAAAAGGCCTGGGACAATGCCCAGGTGCTGGAAGATTTCCCGGTCTTCTGGCAGAAGCGCAAATCCAAAACGGCCACCCGCGCCCGTCTCCTGTGGGACGAGAAGTACCTGTACTTTGCCGCCGAAATGGACGACCAAGACCTGTACGCCGATATCAAAGAAGCCAACGGCATGACCTGGACCAACGATGTGTTCGAATTGTTCTTCAAACCCTCCAAGGACAAGCTCACCTATTACGAGTTCCAGGTGAATGCTCTGAACACGCCGTTGGAATTGCTGCTGCCCTCGCGCGGCGCCGGCGGCTATCAGCGGTTTGCTCCGCTGACCAAGCTCGGCATGGAATCGGCCGTGAAGCTGCGGGGCACTCTGAACAAGTGGGACGACAAGGACACTGGCTGGACCGTCGAGGGCCGCATTCCCTGGACCGGCTTCGCGGTCACGGGCGGCCGTCCCCAGCCCGGCGCCGCCTGGCGCTTCGCCCTGTGCCGCTACGATTACTCGGTCGCCTTCGACCGCCCGGAGCTTTCCTCCACGGCCCCCTTGACCCAGGCCGATTTTCATCGCTACGAGGATTATGGGGAGCTGACATTCGTGGGCAAGTGAAAATCCGGTCCGGTTTGGGATTGAAGCGCGGGTAAGTCCGGGTGGAGATGGATCTATCGACGATCGGGGGCTTCGGAAAACACCTGCTTTTCTTTTGAATTATGCCGAAAAATCCTTGCCGGGGCGCTCTCCACGCGACCATCGAGACGTTTCTTGCTTACTTGTTTCATGATTTCGGAGAGCCCAGCGGGGTGGTCTGTTCTGAGAAGGTTTGGCTGGCTGACCGTCTGGGAATGGAGGTCACGGTTTCGAAGATTAGCTGACAGATCTTCGTGTAATTTGGACGCAGCTCCAACCGAAACAGACCATGATTCAAAATTTCCAGGGTGATTTTTCCCCGAAAACCGGCATGAATGGTTGGAGCCGTGATGTGGATCCCCAATCCCAGGCGCGCCAACCTGCTGCGTCCTTCCACCCGGGCCGCGATTCGACTTTTGATCGGCAGGTCGATGCTTTCACAAGTCCGCACCAAGACGAAATCCCCCGGCCGAATCACGACCGTGCCATCGGCATTGGGATGGAGAAGATCCGTGAAATTTATCAACTGCGTGAGATCAACGTCGTCAACTTCGAGCGAATGCCCAGTTCCCTTCGCTTTGAGCACCTTTTTCCAGATGCGGAAATCGTCTCCCACGCGCAGATTCAGCGCCGAAGAATCTAACAGGCTCTCGTCCGGAGGAGGATCAACGACGATTCGCCCGGATCGAATGGCTTTCTCGATATCTCGATCGGAGAGAATCATCAGACGACTTCCTGGCGAAGCACTTCCTCATTTACCAGTAGAGTATCACCATCTGGATAGGCGGGTTGAGGAAGCACGACCTTCACTTGCCCTTTTTTCCGCTGGGCCACCTCGACTTCGAGCCAGGCTGGAACCGGTTGTTTTCGCCGGGGATTGCCCGCAATCATCTTGACCAGACGTTCGTCTACCAGCAGCTGAAGGCGTTTTTTCTTCTTGGGATCTTCTGGATCGATCACCTCCAGAAAGACCAGCCACTCTCCCTTGAACATTCCCGGTTCAACCTGGCAGGGAATGAAAAGTAAACCGTCGTCTTTCTGCATGACTGCTTCCCTCCCTTAGCGCATGTTGTATTTCTTGGTTTTGCCGGAGCAATGAATTACAAAGATCATTTTCCATAAGGTGCAGCACTTGGTTAGCCGCGCTTACAAACCACAGCCAATTGTGGAAGAAACTTCGTATTCCACAGACTGCTCGACTCGTCCGTCCCAAAGTTCGACCACAACCACGAACGCCTTGTCCTTGTCGCGGAACAAAAACCTGTCGCTGACTTCAAAGTCATCGTTAACGCCCCGCGCCGAGGATCCCATCTCTTCTAC
>CAZFGM010000570.1:0-4869 GCA_964518515.1 uncultured Alcaligenaceae bacterium
TCCAGGGCTTGCCCCTGCGGGTCAAGTAGCCTTCGCCGTTAATTAAGGTGATTTTGCAATCTCTTGCAAGGATGCCCCGGCTTCCCTCTTCGCGGTCAGGAGCGGGTAGAGGTCCGAATAGGCTTCGTCGGCCTTTTCCTTAAGGGATTGGACCGCGAGCAGCCTGCCCTTCTTAGCGGCCGCGGGTGTCAGGTTGGAGGGGTTTCCGAGCCTGCCCCCGCGTGCGATGTAGGCGGGGAGGGCGGCCTTGGTCCGCTCCGAGATTCGCCGGGCCTCGTCCTCCGCCACGGCAACAAGGATATGGATGGTCAGCCGGTTGGCGTTCGGATTGTCGCCCGCCACGAAGATAACACCGATCCAGCGCGGCCGAGCCTGGATTGACGCCCGAGAAACCAATCCCCGACGCCCTCGGGGGCCTGGCCGTCGGCCAGGTGAACCGGGTTCAAAAAAACGGTGCTCATATTAAGCCGCCCGGTAAGTTGGCCAGTGAAAGCACCCTTTTCCGAAATGAAAAAGGTCCGAACTCCAATACCTTTCCTACTTTGTATGCCTGGCCCAGCTTGACTGGCGAATTCCTCTTGTTAAAGATTCGACAAGTCCCTATAGCCGCCGCACTCCATTATCCCGAAGAGTAGCCTGGGGACAGGCTGTCGGATGTGCCGGGCCCAATGGGTGCATGGCGATGAAGTCCGCGGGGCAACGTCTGGGCTTGATGCTGCTGGCCGCCGGTCTGGCCTGCCTGGCGGGCTGCCGCGCCCATAATCCCAGCTATTTCCCCCATGCCTTCGCGCCGTTCGGCGAAAACCACCCCACGCATGCCAAGCCCGGCGGTCCGGCGTATTATTCCAACTTCGATCCCCATGCCGTGCAACTCGTCGTTCGGCCCATTCAGGATGCCGTCAACCCGGTGCGCACCCAGCACGTCGTCCTGGCCACCGTGCGCGATGAAAAAGGCAACCCGCGCCGCGCCCGACGCGTCGAATGGATGATCGAGGGCGTCGGCCACATCCTCGAAGTCGATGAAAGCGGCTTCTTGCCCTGGCAGCGCGGCTACAAAACCAACGACAAACATGCCGTCAGCTATACCGATTACTACGAGCACACCTTCACGCGCGGGACCTTGAAACCCGACGACGATTTCGTCATCCGCCCCGGCCAGTCGTGGTGCATCATCAGCTCCGCCGTCGAGGGCGATACCCACGTCACCGTCTTGTGCCCGGAAATCCACGACTGGGAAAAACGCAAAGTGACCACGACCATCCGCTGGGTGGATGCGTTCTGGGAGTTTCCGCCGCCCTCGACCGCGCGCTCGGGCACCGAGGCGGTGTTGACGACCAGGGTCTTCCGCCAGACCGATAAGAAGCCGCTGGCCGGCTACCGCGTCCGCTACCAGGTGCAGGAAGGCGGGGCGGCGGCCGTGTTTTCCGCCACCAAGAGCCGCGAGGCCTTCGCCATCAGCGACCTGGGCGGCAACGCCAGCGCCGGACTCATCCAGCCCATCCCGGCCTTCGGCACCACCAAGATCAGTATCGAGATCATCCGGCCGCCGGAGGGCAACACCGGCAGCGGCGTCACCATCGCGCGCGGCGAAACCTGGGTCGAATGGCTGGCCCCGGCCATCGCCCTGAGCCACACCGGCCCGGCGAATGCCCCGCTCGGCAGCGAGCTAACTTATACCACCGCGATCCAGAATATCGGCAAGATCGAATCGCGAACGATGACCGTGACCAGCCAGGTCCCGGACGGGTTGCAATACCTGGGCTCGACGCCGCCCGCCCTTCAAGAAGGCAATCAGTTGAGCTGGGCCCTGGGAACGCTGCCGCCGGGGCAGACGCACACCCTGCAAACGCGGTATCGTTCTCTCAAACAGGGCCCGGTGCAGAGCTGCGCCACCGTCGTCACCGAGGAAGGGCTGCGCGACACCAAGTGCGCCACCACCACGATTGCCGTGCCGGCCTTGAAGGTGAGCATCACCGCGCCGGCCGGCGCCGGCCTCGGTGCACTCGTCAATTACCAGATCACCGTGACAAATCCTGGGTCCGGTCCGGCCGAAAACGTCCGCCTGACCGCCGAGTTCGATCCGGCCCTGGAGCCCGCCATGGACCTTAAAGAGAAGACCAATTCCTTGAACCTGACCCTGGGCACTTTGTTGGGCGGCCAGACGCAAAGCGTCGGCCTGCCGCTGCGGGCCAAGCAGATGGGCCGCTTTTCCGTGCGCGTCACGGCCGTGGCCGACGGCGGCCTCCGCGACCAAGCCGACCACGTCCTCGTCGTGCAGCCGGCGCAAGCCAGCCTGTCCATCGACGGCCCGCAAAGACGCTACCAGGATCGCCCGGCCGAGTTCACTTTGCGCGTGCTGAATACCGGCGACGTGGCTTTGACCAATGTCGTGGTCCGTAACCGCTTGCCGCCGGAGTTGGCGTTTATCGCCGCGGGCCAGGGCGGGACTTTGTCGGGCGGCGACGTGGTGTGGAACGTGGGCAACCTCGGGCCGCGCGAGGAACGCGTGCTGAATCTGTCCACGCGCTGCGTCAAGCTAACCCCGGCTAACGCGCCCACCGTGCAACTCGCCAGCGTCAGCGCCGACGGCGGCTTCCGCGTCGAGGCCCAGAAGGTCCTGGAAATCCTCGGCGCCCCGGCCCTGAAAACCGAGATGCGCGCGCTAGTCAATCCCGTCGAAGTGGGAAAACCAACAACCTACTTGATTCGCCTCACCAACACCGGTTCCAAGGCCGCCACAGGCGTCGAGGTCCGCGCCACCCTGCCCGACGGCATGCGCTTCCTCAATGCCAAGGGACCGATCAAGGAACAGGTGCTCGGCCAGGTCATCACCTTCGGTCAATTGGACGGCATCGAGCCGGGCAAGACGGTGGAGTTCGCCATCGAGGCCCAGGCCCTGAAAGCGGGCGATCTGCGCTTCAAGACGGAAATCAAGAGTCCCGATTTTGACAAAGGCCCGTGGGTGGAAGAAGAAGCCACGCGCGTGATCGAGACGGGCGTCAACCCCAACGTGCCGCCGCCGCCCCCGCCGCCGCCCATGGAAATGTCCTGGCGATGGATCACCCGCCCGCAGGCGAATCGGCGCGTCTAATCCTTCGGCCTCGGCGACCAGCCGGCGAATATCCGTGCCGGACGACGGATTGACAATGATGCCGATGAGAGTCATCAGCCCTACGGACCTCCGGTCAAAAAAGAGTCCAGGCCTCAGCCACTCGCGTCAAACCATTCTACCCCTTGGCGTGAGTGAAAATTTCCACAACTACCTGCTATTGTTGAACTTGCAAACAAGACAAGCCCACTCGCGTCAATTCCCCGCACACTGGCACTGTGAGTCAAAAAGGTGGAAAAGCCCATTAAAAATTCCTCACCAAGGGAGAAGGATAAAAAACTAAAAAAAAACGGCAAGTTTACAGGTAGGGCTATTTCCGAAAAACTACCTTTCAAGTCTCCAAATGCCGGAAGCCTGTAATATATAGTTGGATTGAACTGCCAGGATAATCCCGTCTGCTCCGCTGCATGGGCCTGACTTTTTTTCGACAATTCCTTGATCCGGAGAGAAAAAGTATTATAGGGAAAGCTGGCAGGACCAGGTGATGGAATTGCGGCAGGGGATCAAAAAGCGGACAGATTCTTTTCTGGGTTTGAAAGGGGGGCTTTGTTATGGCCGAACCTCCTGTTCCTTTCCCGCCGGGGGATACCACCGTCTCCTCCAGGCGCATCCCGGAGGGCGGCTGCATCCTCGCCGACGAAGTCGGCCTCGGCAAGACCATCGAGGCGGCCTCGTCCTGCAACTCCGCGCCGAGGGCAAGCGCCGCATCCTCCTCATCGTGCCGAAGTCCCTTCTCGGCCAATGGCAGACCGAGCTACCCTTCGGCATCGAGGCCCGTGAAGGCCGTCCCGACCCGGAAGCGTTCGCCGGCGCCGGCGTTTTCCTCGTGCAGCCCAAAGTTTCGCCAGCGAAGCGCATTGCGAGCGCCTGTTGTGTTTTGTCGAGCCCTTTTAGCGCTTCGACAATTGACTTGGCTGCGTCGAAGTGACGCGTTTCCGGTTGCACCTGCTCTGTGGGTTGACTCATTGGAATCTCCGTTGCCCAGCATAGATTCTACTGTCGGTCCACGCGCATTACAACGAGACAACGATTTCGCCAGGAACACGAAACGGGGACATGCTGAAATGTTTGTTCAAAAACAATCCATGATGTCCCCACTTCCTCTGCACCGAGCAGGCTCCGCCAACGTCGGCAAGAGTCTCACCCAAACAAACTCAACATCTTCTCCCGTTGCACGCTCTCTCTCAGTTCCGGCCATCGCTCGACCAGTGCGGCGGCGGAGACGCGGCCCAGCTCGCTGGGCTCGATCTTGTGCAGACCGCCGCCGTAGACACGGCCTTCGCCGCGCAGCTCGTGGCCGGTCACCTGGGCGAGTAGGCCTAGCACATCGGCGCCGCGTTCCGGGTATTGGCGCAGCATGGCGGCCAGGCCTTTTTGCGGGTAAAGCATGAGGTACAGGTTGTTTCCGATCGCGTCGGAGCGGTTCCAGATGAAGCGGAAGGGCCGTTTGTCGTTGGCGCCGCGGCCCATGTAGGTGCAGAGGAAAGGAGCAGGGTCCCGCTTTTCCTGCTTGTACCAGGGGATGCGCTTGCCGACCAGGTAGCCGTCCCTGATGCCGAGAGCGTTGGCGGTTTGCAGGTATTCCCAGAGCGCCGGATGTTTTTCTTCGACGACCGATTCGGGCTGATCGCAATCGATCACGCACAGTTGGCGGTCGAGGCGTGGGTAGCCGTCGGCGTCCCGTTCGATGATCGTCGTCTTGAGGTTGCGCGGGCTTGGCAGGATCGGACGCAGGTAGCGCTTGGGCAGGCCGCGACGGG
>CAZFGM010000571.1:0-4867 GCA_964518515.1 uncultured Alcaligenaceae bacterium
TGTGCCAAGGGCTCGATACCCTCGGTGTTGACTTCCTGGAGCTGATTGACGAAATCGACAATGGCGCTAAGATGCCGGGTCATGGTTTCCAGCTCGGCTTCCGTCAAATGCAGGCGCGCCAGGTGAGCGGTCCAGCGGACTTGATCGATGGTCAGAGACATGCCTGTTCCTAAATCCGAAATCCGAATCTCGAAATCCGAAACAAATTTGAAATTCAAATCTCAAAATCCGAAACCAATAATAAACAAACCAGCGCCTTCTAAATTGCTTTTCGAATTTCGGATTTCGGATTTCGGATTTCGGATTTTTTTCGAATTTCGATATTCGAATTTCGGATTTTTTTTCCGCGGTCTTTGTGACACCGGGGGAAAATCAAATATTGGGCATGGTAAACGGTTTCTTTTTGAGCGGCCGCTTGACCAGGCCGCTGCGAATGGCGCTGACGGCCACGCGAATGCGCTTGACCTGGCCGTTGATCTCGACCTTGACGCGCTGCAAGTTGGGTTTGAACTTGCGGGCAGTTTTTCCAGTCACCTTGCGGCCGACGCCGCCCAGGTACTTGGCCTTGCCGCGGCGGGCGTAGAAAAAGCCTTTGACCGGTTTCTTACCGGTGATGGCACATTGCATTCCCATAACGACCTCCTGAATACCTTTCGCGAAAGTGAATTATAAGAAGGCAAAGGCGGGTTTGTCCAGGTACGTCATCGAGGTTTACCAAGAGCAGCGGAACTGCGCGCTCACTTGTTGCAGCCATTCCTGTTATTCGATCTCGCTAACCACATAATCCGGATCGCGTGGCGTTAATCGTTGCTTGCCGCAATCCACCAGCAGATCGAGGTCTTCCAAGACAATAGCGCCAATCAAGGCGGTGTCCCGTTTGGGTTCGACGACCGCGCTGAAAACACCGTCCCGGCCTAAAAGTTTGACATGGACCCTACCTGCAGCCCGGCGCAGAGCGCGCCGGCCGTCCGCATAACGGACTTTCACTTTGCCCATTACCGGCAATCCCAATTGGGTGACTACCGCTTGGGGCAAAACTAGGCGGCTGGCACCCGAATCCACGACTCCTCTAATTATTAACCGCCGCACTTTGTCCGGCGACAACGTTCCCTCCTCGGCTTTTACCACATCGCGATCATTCGCTACTTCAAATTCAACGGAAAAGCGGCCCATTTTTCGCCTCCTTAGCTTTTGAGATGGTTTTTGCGACTTAACTTCTATTCTACTCGCGCGCGACAAGCTCACCTCCCCGGCGCTCAAAAACCAAGGTAGGGTTAGCCACGAAAGCTGGAAACGCGACTTGCGACCACCATTGGTGGTTGATGCCGGGCAGATGCCCCTCAAGCGCTTTGGTAAACTCCCCGTAGCCGCCAAATTCTTCGCTTACTTCGACAACTTCTGGTCGGTCTTGCACCCAGATATCCAAACAAATTTCGTCGGAACAACCGCGATCCCGCTTGAAGGCAACGACCTTTTGCACGGTTGACCAGGGAACGTCCGCCAACACCGCGCGCGACTTGCTGAGATAAAAACCGTGATCGTCAACAATGATTTCAGGAAGTTTGGGGCGCGTCAAGCGATCAACGAAGCCAGAAAGTTGATCGAATGGCCACATAGATTTCCCCCTAATCCGGTCCCGAGTAACGAAATCACCATGATTGAGCAAGTCCGCGCCAGGGCGACCAAGGCGCCGGCCTCGGCGGGCCCGACGCCCGGACGGGGTGGCGGCGCCGCCCTGAAAGCCCTGGAGAAAATTGGCCGACCCTTCACCCGGCATTCCTTTTTTCTACTCAATCTCACTGATCTTGAAATGCGGATCGCGTGGGACCAGATGCTTTCTGTTGTCCACAAGAAAATCAAGGTCTTCAAGGACGATGGCGCCAATCAATGCGCTTTCCCGTTTGGGTTCGACGATAGCGTTGAAAACACTTCCGCGATTCAGGAGTTTCACGTGAACGAGCTCGACTTCCTTGCGCAACGCCCGCCGACCGTCGGCATAGCGCACTTGACCTGCCCTTTTTCGGGAAACCCTAACGCCTTCACGATTTTGCCCGGCAAAACCAGTCCGGAGGCGCCCGGATCGACGACGCCACGGATCGTCATGCGGCGAACCTTTTCCGCCGCCAGGTTGCCTTTTCGGCTCTGCACAACGTCTTCGTAGTTGGCCACTTCCATTTCAACAGCAAAACGTCCCACTTTCTTTTCTCCTTGCGCGGCATACTGATTTGTTTGCGACACGATCATGATCGCCTCCTGTTCCTGATAGCCCGAGTAATGGTATTGTTATTCCCGCGTGACAAACTCATCGAGATTAAGCAAGGTCCGCGCCAAGGCGACCCAGGCGGCGGCCTCGGCCGGTGCGACGCCGGACGGCAGAGCGGCGCCGTAAAGCCGCGCCGCTTCCTTGGGATTGGCGCGGCCTAAGGCGACCAGGTCGTCGTACAGCTGGGTCAGCGCGCTCGTTTCCTTCGGCGTCGGCCGGCGGGCCAGGCACAAGCGGAAAGCGTAGGCGAGGCGGTCGGCCGCCGCGCCGGTCTTTTCGCTCAGGATGCGGCGGGCCAGAGCCTGAGCGCATTCCACGAATGCCGTGTCGTTGAGCAGGGTCAAGGCTTGCAGGGGGGTATTTGATTTTTCCCGGCGGACGCAGGACAGAACCCCATCGGGAGCGTCGAAGGTCATGAGCATCGGGTGCGGGCTGGTGCGTTGGAACCAGGTATACATGCCGCGGGGCAGGCGGTCGGCGCCCTTGCTTTCGACCCAGCGGGCGGTGTTGGCGTAAGTCAGCTCGGAAACGCCGGCGGGCTGGGGCGGCTTGACGCTTGGTCCGCCGATCCTGCGGTTGAGCAGGCCGCTGGCCGTCAAGGCGCTGTCGCGAATGATTTCCGCTTCCAGGCGCAGCCGGCTTTGCCGGGCGAGAAGGACGTTGTACGGATCGCGGCCGACCAAATCGGGGCGGGTCTTCGAGACCTGGCGGTAAGTGGCCGAAGTCACGACAAACTTATGAAAGGCTTTCAGGCTCCACTTCTGCCGCACCAGTTCCGTGGCCAAGAAATCCAGCAGCTCGGCATGCGAAGGGGGTTCGCCCTGGGTGCCGAAATCCTCGAGCGTGGCCACCAGGCCGCGGCCGAAATAGCGCTGCAAGATCCAGTTGCTGATGACGCGGGCGGTGAGCGGATTGGCCGGATCGACGATCCAGTGGGCCAGGTCCAGGCGGGTGGGGCCTTTGACCCCCGACGAGGCTCGCGGACTCGCCTCGGGGCTTGCGGGAAGGGGAGGTAAAACGGCCGGCGTGTTTGGTTGGACTTCGACGCCGGGCCGGAGAAAATCGCCGCGGAGAAGCACGTGACTCTGTCGGCCCGGGCCCAGCGCCAGGGTCGGCACGATGGATTCCTTCGGCGCTTTCTTGTCGAGATCGGCCAGGGCCTTGGTCATCTCAGAGAACTTTTTGTCGCTCTTGGCGTAAAAATCGGCCAGGGCTTGCCGCTGCTTGGCGTCGCGCTGTTTGGCGGAAAGGGCAAGGATTGCGGTGATGGGACCGGGTAATTTCTTCCGCTGGTCCGCCGTCAACTGCAATTCCCACAGGCGCAGATTGGCCGGTAGCTTGTCCGCCTTGTAGCGTTCCAGGGCCGCTTGCAGCTCCGCCTTTTTCTTGTCGAAAGCCGTCTTTTCCTTGTTAAAGCCATCACCGGGCAAGGGGGCCGGCACATCCACTTCATTGTCGCTGTTGAAGAAGGCAAAGAGCTGATAATACTCGCGCTGGCTGAACGGATCGTACTTGTGATCGTGACACTGGGCGCAGCCGAGGGTCAGGCCGAGAAAGACCTTGGCCGTGGTGTTGACACGATCGACGCAGGCCTCGACGCGAAACTGCTCCTTGTCGGTGCCGCCTTCCTTGTTGGTAAGGGTGTTGCGATGGAAGCCGGTCGCGGTTTTCTGCGCCAGGGTCGCCTCCGGCAACAGATCGCCGGCCAGTTGCTCGATGGTGAACCGGTCGAACGGTATGTCTTTATTGAGGGTTTCGATCACCCATTGTCGATAGCGCCAGGCAAAGGGCCGGGGCCGATCTTGTTCGTAGCCGTCGCTGTCGGCGTAGCGGGCCAGGTCCAGCCAGTGCCGGCCCCAGCGCTCGCCGTAATGCGGCGAGGCCAGCAGGCGATCGACTAGCTTCTCATAGGCGTCCGGAGAGGCATCGGCCAGGAATCGGTCAATCTCCGCCGGTAAGGGGGGCAAGCCGAGCAGATCGAGACTGAGCCGGCGGATCAACGTCAGGCGATCGGCCTCGGGGGACGGCTCGATCTTCTCTTTTTCCAGCCGAGCAAGGATGAAGGCGTCGATGTCGTTGCGCACCCAGCCGGCTTTCTTCACATGTGGAATCGCCGACCGCTTGCTGGGCTGAAACGCCCAGTGCTTTGATTTGACCACGACCCCTTTTGTCAAATCCTTGGGCCAGACCGCCCCTTGCTCGATCCACGCCCGCAGTTTGCCGATTTCGGCGCGCGACAGCGGCGGCTTTTCCTTGGGCGGCATGCGCACTTCCGGATCGAGCCCGGCCACCAGGTGCAAAAGCCGGCTTTGGCCGGCCTTGCCCGGCACAATCACCTTGCCGGTGTTGCTGCCTTGCAAGGCCATCGTCCCGTCATCGAGCCGCAATCCCGCCCGCTGCCGGTCCGGACCATGGCAGCCGTAACACGAGCGGGAAAAGATCGGCTTGATGTCCCTGGCAAAATCCATCTTGCCGGCGGCCGCCGGCGGCAATTGGCTCACGTCGATCTTGGGGGTGTCGCCGCGGACACCAGGCAAGGCCAGCCAAAGCAGCGAAAAAACCGGCATACTTCATGGAAGGTCTTCCTCGTGGCCAAAAGAGGAG
>CAZFGM010000572.1:0-4853 GCA_964518515.1 uncultured Alcaligenaceae bacterium
TATCCTCCGAGGCCACCTCCAAGGGCACGATTTGCGCGCCTTTTTGCATCTGACTAAGGATTAAGTCCCGTAGTTTTTTTAAGGCTTCATCGCGCGTCGCGCCTTCCGCCCTCAGCGGCAACGGCTCGCCGGACTTGGCCCGAAAACCATTATTCCCTATCGGTTCGATCAATACCGACCCCTTTTTCTGCCCCTATTTGGACGTGCGATCCCTGATGTACAGCGTGGCCGGGGCGGGATTGGGACCGAAGGTACCCACAAAGACGTCGTAGCGACCCGATTTCGGGTTGGGTAAGTAAATCATGGGGTTGCGGCCGCCCGCGCCGTCGTCATTGGCGACCCAGGTTTGGTCCGGGAGTCTGATCAGCAAGGTCGTATCGGCGCTCGAAGCAACGTGGAACATCAAGGGGTAGTCCCCGATCCTGTAGTAGACCCTGAAGCTCGGTGCATTCGGCACATAGGCGTTGACGCCGCCGAGGTCGGTCCTGATCGAGCCGCCCGCGACTAGATTTTTCACGAACGGCCGGAAGCCCGCAACCGGCCCTTTCGACAGGTTGAGGCCCTGCAGGGATACCGACCCGTAGATTGGCTCGAGGGTGTGTTTGGGTGCGGTCGGCGCCGAAAGGCCGGGCTCCGTGATGTACAACAGCGCTTCCGCCGTGCGCGGGCCGGCCGTGCCCACAAAGACGTCGTAACGGCCTGATAGCGGCTTGGCCAAGTGAACGCTCGGATCGCGGCCGCCCGCGCCGTTATCATTGGCGACCCAGTTGCCATTGGGAAGTTTGATGAGCAAGGTCGTGTCGGCCTGGGCGGCAACGCGGAACGCCAAACGGTATTTTCCGGCCGTGTAGTGGAGCTTGAAGTCCGGGGCCCGGGCGACATAGGCGTTGACGCCCGCCAGGTTGGTCTTGATCGGGCCGCCCGCCTTGAGGGTTTTCGCGACCGCCGGCCGGAAGCCGGCCTTCAGCGTTGCCGATCCGAAGGTCGGTGCCAGGCTGACGTCCTGGGCCTGGGCCCGACCCGCGCCAACGCAGGCCAACGCCCCAACCACGACCAAACGCAGAGCCAGAGGGCTGCCGGAAAAGATCTTCATGGCCTACTCCTTCCCAGAAAGTCACTTGCCTGTTGCTATAACACTCCCTGGTGAACAGAAAAGCCAGCCGGACTTGCGCCTATGCTGAAAAAAAGGAAAAACGGCGCCGAGTTAGTCCGTGGACCTTAGGCCTGTTGGCCGGCCCGATGCCGTTCCTTTCATTCCTGAGGGGTGCCGTTGTCAGTAGATTACCTCCTGGGGAGGACAGTAAATTCGCCGGCAGAGGTCAACCGTATTGAGCATGTCCGCTTGGATGCGGAGAAGCCATGTGGGATGAATTGACCGGAGGTATTCTCATGATGGACCCCGTCATCAAACCCTGGATTGCCTTGTGGGATTACCTCGACGGCAATTTCTGGCACGTCTGGCAGTGGGCCGCCGACCATCTGCAACCCGAAGAGGCCGCCTGGCAGCCGATTCCCCAGGTAGCGTCGGTTGGCTGGAACTTGCAGCACCTGGGGGAAATGCTCGACTACTACCTGGCCCACGTTTTCGGCCAAGGCGGGCCGGTGCTCGGGCAACCGCTGGTCACCATGCGTTCCGGCAGCCAGGACGACGGCCGCTTTCACGATCTGGCCGCCATCGCCGCCTACCATCGCCGGGTACGGCCGGCGTATCGGAATTTCCTGGTCAACCTGAAGGGCCCGGATCTGGACCGCGTCCTCGAGCGCCAGGGCCGGCGGTCCATTACCTATGCCTGGGCCATCGGCCACATCGCCGAGCACGAAAGCTATCACCTGGGCAAATGCACGCTGCTGCGGAGCTTGCTGGCGGCCCGGCGAATAACCTGATGGCCTGTCCCAGAACCCCCAGGGCTCGAAGACTCGCCCTGGGGCTTGGGGCCAACCCCCGCGGCTTGTACATCTTTTCATTCGGCAAGGTTCCCAGTGTTGAACGAGATGAATGAATTGTGGGCACCGCCATTTGTCGGTGTGGTCCCCGCCTTGGTGATGATTCCGCGGTCTCTCACGCGGCTCAAACCAGCTCGGGGATGGGCAGGTGCGCGAGTGCCGGGGCGAGGGCGGCCGGCAGGCCGCGCAGCGAGCGCAGCGTGGGCAGGTGGAAGAGCACGTGCAGGACCGTGGCCAGAAGGTTCTCGGGGGTGACCGGGTGGGAGACGGGCAGTTCGGCGCGGGCGCTGGAGCGGCCGACGACCTGGCCCATCTTGAGGCCGCCCCCGGCGAGGGCCAGCGTCGAGAGCTGCGGCCAGTGATCGCGGCCGGCGTTGCGATTGATCCGCGGCGTGCGGCCGAATTCACTGGTGATGATCAAGAGGATCTTGTCGCCAAGGCCGCGCTGCGCGACGTCGTCGAGGAAAGCCGACACGGCATGATCGACGGGGGCGCCCAGCTCGTTCATGCCGCTTTCCATGGCGAGTTGGGTGCCGCCGCCGTGCATGTCCCAGCCGGCATTGTGCACGGTCACGAAACCACAGCCGGCCTCGCACAGGCGGCGGGCCAGGAGCATCTGCTGCCCCAGCGTCGAGGCCTGATACTGGCGGATGCCCGTCTGAAAGCGGCCGCTGTCGTAGCGTTCGACGACGCGTCGATCCTCGCGGGACAAATCGAAGGCGTTCCGCGCCCCGCCGAGAATCAGGTCGTAGGCCTGCCGCTCGAAGGTATCGAGAGAAGCCATCGCGCCGGTGACGTCGAGTTGGCGGGAGAGCCGATCGAACTCGCGTTGCAAGGCCCGGCGGTCGAGCAGCCGTTCGCGCGATATGTTGAGGCGCATGTCGCGGTGGGCGTGGCCGTCGCCTCCGGGCTGGAAGGGGGCGTACACGCCGCCGAGCTGTCCGGGACCATCGGCCACCAGGAGGCGCATGCGCTCCTTGTCGAACTGGGGATCGATCTCGCGGGCGTTCAGATGGATGTGGCTGGGAATGCTGGTGTTGGTCGTGCCGCGCAAGCGGGCGACAAGGGTGCCCATGCCGGCGTCGGCCCGATTGCCGCCGCGCATGACGTGCTCGACGGCGCGGGTGTGATCGCCGATGTTGTGCGTGAAGGAGCGGACCACGGCCATGCGGCCGGCGCAGCGCGCCAGCCGGGTGAAAGTGCCGCCAAAGGTCACGCCGGCCAGCCGGGTGGCGGTCTCGCCGGTGACGCTGCGATACTCGGCGGCGGCGTTCATCTTCGGGTCGAAGGTCTCAATGTGACTGGCGCCGCCGGTCAAAAAGAGCAGGACCACCGCGGTATCCTTGACCCCGCTCTTGTCCGCGGCTGCCTGGGCGCGCACCGCCAACAGCTGGCTCAGGCCCAGACCGGCCAGGCCCAGCGTGCCGACGCGAAGGACCTCGCGGCGCGTCATCCCCGCACAAGTCCGCACCCGGCTACCGGTGACAAGGCTCAGCATGACAGCAATCCTCCGGGAAAGGCACCAACGGCAAGCTCCAGGCTCCATGACCGCCAACCGCGGGGAGGGACTTGCCAATATAATCCCAGGACGCGCGCTGGTTTGCAAGCCTTTCCCACATTTGTTGGAATAATATGACAGCCGGGAGCTGCAAAAAGGAGCCAAGATTGATACGGCCGCCAAACTGTGGGTGCCGGCCGTCAACGCCGAAGGCACGTTCGGCCGCTGTTTTGGAGATCACCGATCCGTGGGATTCGCAGACGACGATAGGCGAATTTCTCGCCTGCCTAGCCTGGGGATTTGCTGGTACATTTACAACGGTGTTTGGCCCTCGCTGGATCGACCTTGCAAATGTTTGATTTGTTCCGGCGGAAAAGACCGCACTTCCCCGCTAGAAAATTCCAGGTCCAGGCGATCAAACGAGATTTCGCGCAATCTACCGTGCACGCTGGTGTGGTCGAACAATTCAGCACGGACGGGTTTCCCGAATAGTCCCAGGCGGCGTTTCCAATCCTCTTCCAGGCTTCCGAGGTCGCCCTCGTGCAGCCCGGCATATGCTTCATCCAGAATGGCGATCAACTGGCGAGCGATGGTCCGCCAATCCAGGATTTGTCCGGTCAGAATGGCCAAAGAAGTAGCCTCGGGCAAGCCGGCCGCCGCCAACATTTCGCGGGATTGACTGACGTTCAGGCCGATGCCTGCCACACTGGCCAGGCCGGCGCCGCTGGCGCGTTGTTCCAGCAAAATGCCGCAAATCTTCCGCCCGGAGACCAGCACATCATTGGGCCACTTGATGTGCGCGCGGCGGCCGACGACGTGCTGAAGGAGCCGGCAGACGCTCACGGCGGCCCACGCCGTTTGCAGGGCCGGGCGCCGCAGCGGCGGCGGCGGGAACCACACGACCGACATGAGCACGCTGCTGCCCGCCGGGGCCAGCCAGGCGCGGCCATATTGGCCGCGGCCGGCCGTCTGCTCGCGGGCCAGCACGACCAAGCCATCCTGACGCGAATCTTCGGCAAGCGCCAGAGCAAGGGTATTCGTGCTGCCGACCCGCTCGAAAAGCCACACCCGCCGGCCCAGGTAGCGCGTGGGCAACTGCCATTCATCCGCCAACGGAGGAAGATCCATCACTGGTTTCGCCTTTAGTGCAACGGCTGGGAAGTCCTCGCTCAAATTCGAAATTCAAATATCGAAATTCGAAACAAATCCGAAATCCCAAATTCAAAATTCGAAACATTTCGAGACTGTAGCAAACTTGTCGGGATGGCAAGAAAGAAACCCCGCGGGCTGGAAGACCGTGGGTCGGAGGCACCGGTGGCACCGGATCAAGCCGGCCCCGAGCAAAGTCAACCCCCATCAGGGGGTTTTCCGCGCCAGCGGTGTAGGCCCGTCGTTTACGGCGGGTTGCAGG
>CAZFGM010000573.1:0-4841 GCA_964518515.1 uncultured Alcaligenaceae bacterium
TGTCGGAATTCTTGCGAATTCCGCTACGGGGTGCGCCGTTGTGCCTTTGCATGTGTCATTTTGGGCGGTGAACGGTTACGTTTTTTTTCACTTCAGGTGCCGTCATGTCCATCGGGGTCGAATGTCCGTCGTGCCAGAACAAGTTTCAGGTAGCTACCCAGCTGGCGGGCCAGGAAATTCAATGTATCCTCTGCCGGCACAAGTTTGCCGTTCCGGCTCCCGCCGTCCCTCCGCCGCCGGGCAGCAATCCCCGGCTGGGAATTCTCGTATCGCATCCCTCCTCTTACCCGTTGGACAAAGGCAGAGAGGCGTCCGGGCTGAGCCCATCACCCGCTCCTCCGCGCTCCGGCCGGCGGCTCACGACCCTGGTCCTGGATGCGGTCAAAGTTGTTTTGGGCAAATCGGACACGGCCCGTTCCGGTGTTCCGGAAATCACCCTGATCGCCCTGACCCTGGCCATGACGGGTCTGGCCATCACCTGGCCATTTCGGCTGGCCGGCATGGGTCTGATCCTGGGCCTGGTGGGACTGGGTTTGGCCGGCTTTGCGGTAGGGAAATTGAAGAGACGCAAGGAATCCCTTGGGGCGCTGCCGATCCTGGCGGCGTTACTCAATGGCCAGGCGTTTTTCATGGCTCTGGCCCTGGCGATGGCCCCCGATTCGGCCAGAGAACCCGGGGGCGAAAAGATCGTCCAGGTGCCGGCCACAGCCAAACTGATTCCGCTTCTCGAAGATGCCGATCCGGCCGTGCGCGTCAAAGCCCTGGAACAGGCGGGCGAAGTAGCCCGCGACCTGGAAGGCTTGCGCGGCCATTTGGTGACCGCCTTGCACGATGACCAGGACACGGTGCGGACGGCCGCCGCCCTGGCCTTGGGCCACCTCGGGCCGCCCGCCCGCGTGGCCTATCCCTTGCTGCTCGGGCTCGCCAAGGGCGATCCGGTGGAGGCCGTCCGCCTGCAAGCGGAGCGCACCTTGAAAAAGCTCAGCCCGCCCACGCACGCCGATCTGTCTGACTTGCTGGCGACTTTGAAAGAACCCCACGCCGGTCTGCGCTCGGCGGCGGCCCAGGCCCTGGCCCTGCTGGGCGCGGAAGCCAAGGAGGCCGGCGCCGCCCTGGACAAGGCCCTGGGCGATGCCGATGCGGGCGTGCGCATCAGCGCCGCCCAGGCCTTGTGGGAAATTCACAAGGACCAGGCCAAGGACGTGGTGCGGGTGCTGGTGGAGGGTCTCAAAGATGCCAAAGCCGACGTTCGCGGCCGGGCCGCTCTGGCCCTCGGGAAAATGCAAACCACCGACGACAAGGCCATCGCCGGTCTGGAAAAAGCATTGCGCGATCCGGATAGCGGCGTGCGCCGCAAGGTCGTTTTCGCCCTGGGTGAAATGGCCGCCAAGAAAGCCGTGGTTCCGCTTCTGGACGTCTTGCACGATCCGGACATCAAGGTGCGCATGATGGCGGCCAGCGCGCTGTGGGCGCTTGCTCAGGAAACGCGGGGCGTCACCGTTCTGGCCGACGCCTTGAAACACCGGGACGCGGACATCCGGCTCAACGCGGCGGTGGCGCTGAGCCAGTTCGGCCGGCAGGCACGGTCGGCGGTCGGCCCCCTCAGCGACGCCCTGAAAGATGCCGACGCCCAGGTCCGGGCCCGCGCCGCCGAGGCCCTGTCCTATATCGGCCCGGAGGCCCGCGAGGCGGTTGGCGGCCTGCGCGACGCCTTGAAGAGTGAAGATCCCGCCCTGCGCGCCATGGCCGCCTATGCCTTGAGCGAGATCGGCAAGCAGGCGGCGGCCGCCAATCCCGATTTACACAAAGCCCTGACGGATGCCGATGCCGGCGTTCGCCTGTTTGCCGCCCGCGCCCTGTGGTTCACCGAAGGCCAGGCCAACGTCGTTTTGCCCGTGATGCTTCAGGTGTTGAAAGACAAGGAGACAGGGAACCGTTCGCGGGCCGCCGTCGCTTTGGGGCTTCTGGGCGGCAAGGCCGATGAGGCCGTGGCCGATTTGCACGAGGCCCTGCACGACCCAGACCCGACCTTGAAGGCGGCGGCCGCCAAGGCCCTGGGCGATATCGGCAGTCAACCCGCCCGCGTTGCCTATCCCGCCTTGTTCGAGCTTACCAAGGAAGACGATGAGCATATTCACAAGGCGGCCGCCGACGCCATGAAAAAGCTCGGCCGGCCCACGCGCAACGACGTCCAAACCTTGATAGGGGTTTTGAACCATCCCTACCCGCGCTTCCGCGCCAGCGCGGCCGTCAGCCTGTGGTTGTTACATAAAGATGCCCGGCCGGCGGTGGCTGCCCTCGGCCGCAAGCTGGAGGATGGCGACGAAACCGTGCGCACGACCGCCGCCTTCGCCCTGGCCGCCATCGGCCCGGACGCGGCGCCCGCCATCCCCGACCTGATCAAGGCGCTGGGGCACAAGGACCCCGTTCTCCGCGGCCGCGCCGCCTATACCCTTGGGGAAATCGGCGCCCGCGACGTGCGGGTGCTGGGGGCCCTCAACCAGGTGCTGGCCAAGGAGGAGATTCTCGGCCCGCGCTTTCAAGCCGCCCGCGCTTTGTGGGTCATTGCCCAGAAGTCCAAAGAGGCCAATGCCCTGGAAATCCTTTCGCCCCAGGTCATCGTGGTCCTGGGCCAGGTCTTGGAAACCAAGGGCCTGGACACCCGCGAACAGGATGATAAAAACCTGGACAACAAGGAGATCGAACAGGTGGTGCAAGCCGCCGATACGTTGGCCCAGATTGGCAGCCGCGTGGCCGAGGCCAAAGGCGCCGAGCCGCTCAAGCAAGCTTTGAAAGACAAGGGAGTTGGCGCCCTGCGCCAGGTGTTGCTGACCGGCGCCCCGGCCTTGCGCAGCGCTTCGGCCTCGGCCTTGAGCGCCCTGGGGATGCAGGCCCGGGCCGCTCTGCCGGCGCTCATGCAAGCCCTGGAAGACGACGCCGCCGAGGTCCGCGCCGCGGTGGCCGAGGCCCTGGGCAAGATCGCCGACGCTGAAGCCAAGGCCGACAAAAAAGCGGTCCAGGCCAAGGCCGCTTATGCCACCCTGTTGTTTTTCAGCAAGGTGGATCAGAATGAGCGCGTGCAGCGCGCCGCCAACGTCGCTCTGGCGAAAATCGGCAAGCCCGGCCCCGAGGATGCCGACGTCCTGTTGACTATCCTGGAAAATACCGAGCAGCCGGTGTTCTTTCGCACTGCCGCCCTGCAAGTGCTCGGCATCGTCGGGCCGGAGGTGGGTCCGGAGGTCGCCGGCCGGTTGGGCAAGAAACTGCGCGACCGCGACGACGCCGGCGTACGGGCCCTGGCCGCCTACGCCCTGGGGGAAATCGGTGCGAAAGCCGCCACGGAAAAGAGGACCCTGCTCGACGCCCTGCGCGATCCGGACGCGGGAGTGCAGGTAGGTGCCGCCTTCGCCCTGGGGGAAATCTTCCAAAGTTCGCCGAAGAAGTTGCCGGACCTGATCGCCGCCCTGCAGCAGGCCGCCGTCCACCCCGACGAAAATGTCGCCGTGGCCGCCCGCGCCGCCTTGAAGAAAATTCAGGGCAAATGATATAGTGGCGAATCCGCCTTCGAGATATGCTGAAGTGGCACGTCCCTTGACCGGCCCCGCACTCGAAAGGTCCCAACTATGACAGCTAGGGTTCTCGACCGTTTCCCGCCGTTGCAAGGCGCCATTGCTCAGGCGGAATCCTGGACGCGCTACCTGAACGCCCAGCAGCCCGAGTTAGGCAGCCGGCGACCCGAAGAGATTACGGCTTTTTTGGAAGCCATCGTCTGGGTCGGTGTCAAGTTGGGGGAATTGCTTCCCTTCACCTGGCGCCTCACCTTCGCTAACCTGTTTCGACCAGGCGAAGCGCCGTGGACCACGGTGAAGGAGTTCGAGGCCGTGCGCCAGGAAGTTCACCGCCTGTTCTTCACGGCGCGGGAAGCGCTGGACATGACCCGCCAGGTGGCAGAAGTGCTGCAAGCCCTGACCGGCCAGAAACCCGAAGGGATGGACCGGCTCCTGGAAGTGATCGAGGGCGCCTGCCGGCTGGAAGAGGCTGTGTTGGGCGACTGGCCTTCCTTCGCCGAGCCGTTGCCGACCGTGAACCTTGCCGATTCCTTGCCCGTGGACGAATCCCTGGCCCAAGCCCTCGGGATTACCGTCGAGGAAGCGAAACAAAAATTGGACGCCCGCAGGCGCGAACTCAACGCCAAGCAGGGGTGAGGGTGTGGAGTACAAAACACGCCTGGACCCGCTGGTCCGCCGGCAGTTGATCCGTTGGAAACTTTCCGACTGGCTCCTGGTGGATGTCCACCTTCGGCTCAACGACGAACTGCCGCGCTCCCCAACGACCTTTTTGGAGAAGGACCCCGCTTGTTTCGGCGGCGAAGGCATGATCTACGGGTTCGACCTCATTGATCGGGACAACCGGATGTTGATCCACGCCTTCCGCTTCCAGGTCTTCTACCACCCCGATGAACAAACTCTCCTTGTCACGCGCGGCGCCTACGTCACAGCGGAGGGCCTGTAGCCTATTCAAGGGATTTCTTCCGTCGCCGGACTGGTTGATGTACCTAAAATACAATGTCGCCGTGGCCGCCCGCGCCGCCTTGAAAAAAACAAAAAATCAGGGCAAATAACGGCGCAATTCGGCTTTCGGTCGAAAACTATTGTCGAATCCAGTTTCTGTGCATTTTATGTGTGTTACACAACTTCTTACGTTTGTTGATGTTACAAGGTCGACCTTTGCGCACGGGGGGGTGTGATCGATTTGCACAGCATTTTGCACAGCAATTACGTTGCAAACAATACCATTGCGCTTTTTGCAGGTTTGATGTCGGATTCCCGGTTTTCAGGCCC
>CAZFGM010000574.1:0-4834 GCA_964518515.1 uncultured Alcaligenaceae bacterium
GGCGTCGCTGGTGCCGGCCGGGCGGTGCAGGTCGAGGATGGGCTGGCCCGCCGAGCGCAGGATGGTGCCCTGGTAGGTGGCCGGCATGTAGCCGCTCGACCAGTTCTTGGCCCCGCTGATCGGCCCGCCGGTCGGATCGAGCATGACGACGAAGCCGGGCAGGTTCTCATTGACCGAGCCCAGGCCATAGTTGACCCACGACCCCAGGCACGGGCTGCCGGACAGAATGCGGCCCGAGTTCATCTGCAGCATGGCCGAGCCGTGGATCGGCGAGTCGGCGGTCATCGAGTGCAGGAAAGCGATGTCATCGACGCAGGTGCCCAGGTGCGGGAACAGGTCGCTGATCCACTTGCCGCACTGGCCGTACTGCTTGAAGGGCCACTTCGGTCCGACGACGCGGCCCTGGTTGCGATGCCCGCCGCGGCCGTGCGTCCGCACCGGCACGGTCCGGCCATCGAGGGCGTAGAGGTTCGGCTTGTAATCGAACGTATCGACCTGGCTCGGCCCGCCGTACATAAACAGGAAGATGACGCTTTTGGCCTTGGCCGCGAAGTGCGGCGGCCGCGGTGCCAGCGGATTGACCGGCCGCGGCTGGCCGGCGTGTGCGGCGTTGCCGAAAAAGCCGTCCCGCGACAGCAGGGCCGTAAGGGCAACGCCGGTGAAGCCGGCGCCGGCTTCCCAGAGAAACTCACGCCGCGTGCGGCGGCAGAAGGTATTGGCGGGTTTGTCGTTCATGACCTCATTCTACTTATCCGATGCTACAGATGCAAATTCCCAGGGGGAAAATTTTTTTCCATTTTTTTCCTTGCATTCCAAAGCAACCCAGATAATATCAAAAAACAGGCTTGATTTCATCGAAAGGAGAAAAACATGGAACGATCACACCCAACGAAAGGAGGAAACCGCCATGCGGGAAAAGGGAAACCTTTCTTGCCCCACATGCGGGCGAAGCCGGCGGAAAATCAGATGCAAGAATTGTAAATATAGATTTGATTTTGAAACTTCCAGATTTGATCCCAATTGTCCCCATTGCGGTATAAAGTGGATCTTCGATAATGGAAAAAGAATAGAAGAAATTTTTCCGGGATTGAAAAAAAAGAAAAAAAAGAAAATTATAAAAAAATTTATTTTTTACCTCGTTATTTTGGGACTGGTAACATTGGGTTATTGCCTTTTTGAAATTGAAGTCAAACTTAACATAGGTTGGTTGGAAATATATTTCAAATAAAAATTAGGCAATAACCGCCGGTAGACGGCGGTTATTTTTATTGGCTAAACATCTCAACCAACCATTTCCAGTCTTTTCCTTTCTTTTCACGACTCCCCAGCGGATTAGCCACAGGTCGCCCCAGGGCAGCGCAACATTATCACGAAAACACTAACCCAGAAGCCTACCAAGGCGACCCCGCTCAGCTTCGCCGTGTCCCCGCCATCGAGCACCAAGACCGACAGCAGCGCAATCAGCGCCTGAATGCCGAGGGCTAGCCAACAAAACCATCACGCCGACTTCAGGCGGACACAATTCGGGTCGAACCCACGCGCTTGCCGTTCGCTCCTTGATGGATGACGATCTCCACATCGTGACTCAACAGGTTGATGAATCGAAGGATGCGATCCACGGAAAACTCGTCGAGTGATCCACAAAATAGATCCTCCAATTTCTTCGGTTTTTCGCCAAGAAGGCGAGCTGCTTGGATCCGCGAAAGCCCGCTTTGTCTTATCAGGGCCTTTAGGCGGATGACAAGGTCGGCTTTCGTTGCCAGCTCCTCCGCGTTTGGCAACCCCAAGTCAGCGAACACATTTCCAGAGCTTCGTTCAACCTGGAGTCTCTTCTTTTTTCGAACGGGCATAGTCTTCCTCCGCCATTTTCAAACGACGGTTTATCAGTGACAAGTCCTTGGCTGGCGTCTTGATGCCCTTCTTGGACTTCTTCTGAAAAACGTGCAGCACGTAAACGACTCCGAGAAACCCGACCGAATAGACTGCTCGAAAGGCGTTTCCTTCATATTCCTCCCGGATTTCAAGAACGCTTGCCCCGCCAAATCCACGAAGGATTTTGGCATGATCCGGATGCTCCCCTTTCTGAACCTCCCAAAGGGCATGGCCAAATCGCTGACGGATGAACTTGGGAAAATTTTTCAAATCTCTTCGGCTGGTGCCCATCCACGAAACTGGCTTCTTGGGGTTTGTCATCCAACCGCTCTTGGTAAGTCCGTTATTGATCTTCTCAGATCCTTACCTCAGCCACGTTCCATCCATACTACTCAGCCAGCGGCGGCGCCGGGCTACCTTGGGCTTCACACCGCAACGACGGTCGTGTGCGCCAACCCTTTCCGGACCGCTTCGGTCGGATCAGGATCTCCACGTCCAGATCCAGGGCATTCAGGAAACGGAACAAGTCATCGCTTGTAAAGCGATCCAGATCACCGCGCAGGAGCTGAGCCACATCGTTTTTGCGTACGCCGAGAATCCCGGCCGCCTTCGCCTCGGTAAGTTTGCGCGTGGCAAGCACATCGATAAGTTGTTGCACGAGCCTGGCCTTGGCCAGCAACTCCTGGGCGTTCGGCAACCCGACATCGGCGAAGACGTTGCCGCTACTTTCTTCGAATTCTATTGACTTCGTCTTTTTTCGCTTTCCATTCCGCATAGTGCGCCTCCGCAGCTTTGAGCCGCGCCCGGATAAGCTCGATTTCCTTCATCGGCGTCTTAATTCCGGTCTTCGACTTCTTCTGAAAGGCATGCAGGACAAATACCGCGCCGGCAAACCGCACCGTATACACCACACGATACGTGTTGCCGTCGTAATCCTCGACAAGCTCAGGTACTTACGGTTGCGATTCACGCCAGCGGCGAGTGAGGTAATGGCCGAATCTCCAGAATGAGAACGACGCGCTCCACCTCGTATACGACGTATCGAACATACAATGGATCGCAAATTGCATGATAGACGCAGCTACCCGGCTTGTTCGGATGGTACTCAGGATCGCCGTAGCTCGCTGGCTCCGCCGCCAACTTACCGACCACAGTTGTTATCGCTTCCGCCAACTCCCTGCCCATTCCGAGCATCTTTGCCTTTTCGGTCAAATCGTGCAGGCGTCGCAGCACTTCGGAAAGTTGCCCAACTGCGTAGGGCTGGTCATTTTCGGGAAGCATTACCGGGCACCTCCCGTCTCAACTCCGCGATGACATCCTCAAGGGACGGCTCAAAGACCGCTTGGGCCAAGAGCTTTTCCTTGTCAATTGGCTTACCGTAATCCTCATCCATCAACATATAGAGGTTTTGTCGCAGCATCTTATTCTCTGCGCGAAGGTGTTCCAACTCCAGGCGAGTTTGATCACGCTCGCGCAGAAGCGACCTACAAAGTTGCTGCCAGTCACGACGGGGCGCCGTCTTGACCTTGCGGTTCGTCTTTTTTCTTGCTGTCTTTGTTTTCATGGAAGTAATGCCTTGAAAGGGTTTAGCGGGGCCGGCCGATCTCCCTCGGCCTCGAGTTCCGCGAGAAGGTCCCGCCACGGCGGTTGCTGACCCACCAACGCCAGTAACTCTTTCTTGTTGATGGACACCTTCTTATTTACATGCTTGTGCATCATCGCCAGCAGCGATTTTTTGTACTGGTCGCGCTCGGCCTTGAGCTCTTTGATTTCCTGGCACAAGCGTTTCTGTTGCTTCTGCAGCGTGTCCCTTCGCCGCGGCGAACTGCTCCGCCGGGGCTTCGGCGGCGGTTTGCCGTTTCCCTTCATGGTTCGACTGCCGCTCGATTTGTTCATGTTTGTTACCCCCTCAATCCGCTTTGCGTTTCGCGCTCGCGGAACGCCAGGCGAGATTTGATATCATTGATATAGCTCCCACCAAACCAAGCGGGCGGCCACCTGGACGAAAATGACGAGCGGTAGGAATCCCCAGCGGATTAGCCACAGGTCTACCTGTGTCGGATTTCTTGGGCGGCGCAAAATAATCACGAATACACTGACCCAGAATGCTATCAACGCGACCCCGCTTAACTTCGCCGTGTCCCCGCCATCGAGCACCAAGACCGAAAGCAGTGCAATTAGCGCCTGCACCCCAAGGGCTCGCCACAACGGGCCACGATAACTGTCAGAGATCGCCACCTGGATTGCATAGTCGCACACAAAAGATCACACCCCGTAACCGTCAAACTGCAACAACCGTTGTGCCGGCGACCTGCTTTCCGGAACGCTTGGGGCGAACGACGATTTCCACATCAAGATCCAAAGCGTTCAGAAAGCGCAGCAGCCGATCGAGCGGAAAACGGTCGAGGTCGCCTCGCAAGAGCTCCGACAGGTCTTGTTTGGCAATGCCAAGGATACGAGCGGCCTTTGCTTTGGTGAGGCTTCGCTCCTCCAGAATCCCATCAATGCGGTGAACGAGCCGTCTATCATATTCCAAAAGTGCGGTTGAGTCCTTGAACCTCGGGCACATGGCCGACGGAGTAGGGTTGATTGCTGCCGACAGTCAAGCTTTCCCTCCATTGCACTGGAGTTCGGCGATAAAGTCTTCAAGGGGGGGATCGAAAACAGCCTCAGATAGAATCTTGGTCCTTGTCAATCGGCTTGCCGTTCCATCAACATATAGAGGTTGTGTCGCAGCCTCTTATTCTCCGCCCGAAGGTGTTCCAACTATGCTAACCCAACCGAGGCAATCTTCCAAGGGAAGACTTCCTGCAAAACGGCGACATGAGGAAGCCGGCAGCAAGCCTGTCGGGATCAGTTCTTCAGGCATGCGAACATGGCGAAAGGCTGACCTACGAACGGTGTGTTGGAGTGCAGGACACGCTTTGCTGACCCCTTTCTTGCCGTTCAAGGACTTACGGCG
>CAZFGM010000575.1:0-1331 GCA_964518515.1 uncultured Alcaligenaceae bacterium
GTGCCCCGCACCACGCCCATCTATCCCAAGGACTTGATGGCCACCGTCTTCCATGTCCTGGGCATCGATCAGGAGCAGCAGTACGTGGATCAATCGGGTCGGCCGCAATTTTTGCTGCCGCACGGAGGCCGGCCCATTGGGGAGTTGATCTAACGTTCGTTAAGCCAACCCCGCTGACTTCCGACCCTTCCGGGGAAGCGTCTTCGGAAGGGTTTTTCATCGCGCCTCGTTCAGTTAGCCGCCGGGCATTTTTAGCCCTTGCAAATACCCAACCACCTCGGCCAGCGGCGTCACGTCGGCCAAATCGATGTCGATATCCAGGAGAAAAACCTCGTGCATCAATTCGCAGCGTTCGCCGACCGCCTCGCGCGGCACGATGACGCGGAAGCTGTCGGTGGCGTCGCGGCAGCTGGCATAGACGCAGTGGCTGGTGCTGACCCCCGTGACGATGAGCGTGTCGATTCCCAGGGCAGTGAGCATGTCGTGCAGGGGGGTGCCTTTGAAGGCGGAGGCGTAACATTTGGCGACAACCTTTTCCGACGGCCGCCGCTCGAGCCGCGAATCGAGTTGAAACAACTCCGTGGCTCCCTCACCCTTGCCCTCTCCCCCCGGGGGGAGGGGAAGATCCAGCTTCAGTTTTTTGTCATGGGGACTGGGCGGATGGGCCGGATCGTGGGCGAAGGTGGTGAAAAAGATGGGCACGTGAGCCGCCCGCGCCGCCTGGAGCACCTGGCAGGTCGCGTCCACCACCACGTCGAGGTTGCTGCCGATCTGCCGCTCGGGATCGAGCCAATAGCGGGCCAGATCGATGACCAGGACCGCGGGGCGAAGGCCAAACCCCATGCGCCCGGCCCAACCGCGGCGCCAATAGCCTTCGCGCAAGGCGCGCAGGTGAGCATGCAAGGGGCCGCGCAGCTCCTCGGGTAACGCCAGATCGCATGATCCGAACCGGCGACTTTCCGAGGGGGTTGGTGCAGTCATGACGTTACCTCCATTGGCCAGGAACCCGCAACGGTTCCGGCGGGGGGGGGCGAAGTTCCTTGCCGTAAAGTATTGCCGTATGCCGCAAGCTTACGAGAAGTCGAGAATGGCTTTGGCTGCTTCCCTGTTGTTAGCTATGATTTTCGTGCCCGTCGGTTGGAATAAGGTTACAAACTGAAACTGTTCAGAGGCAGGCCCACTCGGCCCACTCACGCCAATGGTAAATCACGTTGGCGAGGAATCGAACCTCATGATGGTTTTGCGGAAGGCGCTGAGTGAACCTCGTCATAACTTATCATATTGAAATAAGTTGTGTTCTATTATATCCCACTCGCGTCAGATCCGCGCAC
>CAZFGM010000575.1:1431-4829 GCA_964518515.1 uncultured Alcaligenaceae bacterium
CTCCGACGGTTTTTTCTCCAAGCACGAAGCGCCAAAGAAGAATGGGAAAACCGAGCCCGGACTCACGGGGGGGGGAACGAGCACAAGCAGGGAAACAAAAACGCCGCGGTGGCATGTCCCAATGGAGGTCGGCGCTCCCGCAAGCGGGATTGACAGGCCATTGGCCTTTGCTCGGACGCCCCAGGCCGATTCACCTCTTGCCTGGTACTTGAGCCAGGGCTTTGCCACCACGGCTAATTTTATTTTACTCCCTGGGGAAATAGACTACAAGACAAAATGCGATCTTGTTGTTTTTCCAAGGCGAACGATTATTCTGTATTCGGCAAAGGTGGAGCATTTTTCCTGAAACGAAATCCTGAACACTCCCGGAGAGGCTATGCCCGTTCTCCCGCGGTCTTTTTGGTTTGTTGTCTCCAAGCTTTGCTTTGTCCTGGCTGCCATCCTGACCATGTTTCCCTTTGCCACTGCGAACCCGCAGGAAAAGAAGGCCGGCGAGGTTTGGCATCTCGATTTCCAGGTGAAGGCGATGCAATCGGTCAGCGTGGATATTCCCGGCAAAGGCAAGACGCTTATCTGGTATTTACAGTACGAATTGACCAATAAGACTACCCAAGCCCCACGGTTTATTCCCCTCTTTCATCTGGTGGACCCGATGCGAAAGGTATTTCATGCCGATCAGATCATTCCTTTGGCGGTAGAGGCAGTCAAACGCGGGGAAAAACCGGGAGGCGAGCCTGTCCTCAATTCGCTGGAAATAGCCACGAGCCCCATTGAGCCAAACAAGTCCGTAACCGGCTTGGCCCTGTGGGTCATCGACAAGCCGGCCGCGAAAGATTTCCGTATCTTTGTCCGGGGCCTTTCCAATGGGTTCGCCGTCATGGGGAAGGATGTTCGCCACAAAACCCTGCAGCTAAACTTTCAACGAATCCAGGATCCCAAGCTGCCGGGAGGGGAAGTTCTCCGCTTCCAGCCTCCGCCGGCTTGGGTTTATCTCCCCGGAAAAAATAATGGTCCGGGAAATCCCACGCCCACAGGGGGGAAGTAATGAAAACTCCGGCTGGTTTTTTTCTGGCCACGATACTGGTTGCTGGTAGCTTGCCGGCCCAGGAAGCCGGGCTCCTAAAGCAGCAGCCCAACACCTGGGTCAAGCGCAGTCCGCTCAAGGGCGGCCCGCCCTCGCCGGGCATGGGCTACGAAGCGTCCTTCGGCTACGATCCCAAGCACAAGGTCGTGATTCGCTGGGCCGGCCACAATCAGGGCGGCGGCGGCGAGCAAAATGCCGAGACCTGGACCTACCATCCCGCCACCGCCAAGTGGACCTTGAAGGAACCCAACCTGTCGCCGCCGGGGGTGTGTTGCGCCCAGCAAAACGTCTTTGCTGAGGATCAGAATCGCTTTCTGCGCTTCCGCGCCTTCAGCGGCAGCCACGGCTGGCAATGGTTTCGCGAAATTTACCTCAACAACTCGCCGGTCTGGAGCTACGACCTGGCCACCAACACCTGGCGCGATCTGCGCTCGGTGCCGGCGCCCCAGGTAAGTCCCCTGCGCTGCGCCGCCTGGGACAGCGATCACCAGGTTGTGGTCATCTTCGCCGGCGAAGGCAACCATGAAGGCACGGTGGTTTACGATCCGTACACCAATGTCTGGACGCGGATGCGGCCCAAGGTGCAGCCCGCGCCCCGCAGCGCCGGCAACCTGGCCTACGATGCCGAGCGCAAGCTGCACATCCTGTTCGGCGCCCAGTTCGCCGACGATCCACATACCTGGGCCTACAACTTGCGCAAGAATGAATGGCGCGACATGAAACCCAAGGTCCAGCCGCCCACCGACAAGAACGACGCCGTCTTGGCTTACGACGCCAAGAACAAGATCGTCGTCGCCTCGGTCCGCGTGATCGACAAGACCGACGGCAAGGAAATCCAGGGCGGCCATTACGAGACCTGGACCTACGACGCCGGCAAGAACGAGTGGCAGAAGATGAACCCGCCGAGCGAGCCGCCCGGCTGGGGCAATCGGCGGCGCATCCTGGCCTACGTGCCGGACCAGAACGTGGTGCTCATGGAAAACTACATCAATCCGTCGCAGCGCGTCCCCGGGGTCGAGCGCGAGCAGCAGATCTGGACGTACCGTTACGCCGAGCCGAAGGAGAAGCCGGGTCTGTTGCCGCCGCCGGCCCTGAGCGTGACAACCACCAAGGACGGCGCCGGCCTGTTCTGGAAACCCAGTCCCTCCCCGGGAGTAACCGGTTACAAGGTTTTCCGCGGCGAAGGATCGCTTCCCTGGAAAGTTGCCTTCGCCCAGATCGCCCAGGTAGACTCCATGCCCTTTATTGATCCCGGGGTGAAACCGGGAAAGGTCTATCATTATTTCGTTCAGGCCATTGGCAAGGGTGGGGAAAGTTCACCGAGCCGGAAGGTGCGAACGCAACTGCCAACCATCGAGGATGTGGTGGTCAGCGTGGTGTCGCCAGCCGAGGCGCGCATCACCTGGCCCGCCCCGGCCGCCAAGGACATCGCGGGCTACCACGTCGAGCGCGCCGTCGTCGATGTGTTAAGCGAGGACCAGATTCTCCGCTTGAAAAAAGACACGCCGCCCCTGGCCGAGCCCAGCGTCGGCGGCATTCGCGCCATCGGGCCGTTTGTGCGCCTGACCAAAACGCCCGTCAAGGAAACCCGCTTCAGCGACACCACCATCGACTTGCGAAAGCCCGCGACGTTCGACGGCGATCCCTTGTTCGTGCACCGCTTCCCCGCCGACCGGCTCGATCCCAAGGGCAAGCCGTATCGCTACGCCGTGTACGCCTATCGCGTCATCGCCGTCAATAAGCTCGGCGTGGACAGCGGGGCCGGGCCGTATGCCCTGACGATTCCGTCCCCGGTGAAATGGCTATTCTCCAAGGAGGCGGGGGAGAAATGCCACCTGATCTGGGCGGCCAATCCGGAGCAGAAGATCGCCGGCTATCGCGTTTACCGCATGGAATCGCCGCGCATCAACGGCCCCGGTCAACCGGTGACGCGGCTGACCGCCGAACCCGTGGCCCTGAACCGCTATATCGACGACAAGGCCGGCAAGGTCACGCGCCGTTACTGGGTCGTGGCCGTCGATGCCCTCGGTCAGGAAGGCTGCCCATCGGCGCCGGCGTGGTTCGAGCGGCAGTTCAAGAAGTATTACGCGCCCTTCGTGGGCGAGTGGCATCAATAAATGGGAAAAATTCGAAATCCGAAATCCGAAACAAATTCGAATACAGAAATCCGAAATCCGAAACTCCTGCAATCAATCAACCCGTTATTCGGATTTCGGATTTCGGATTTGTTGAGACTGTAGCAAAGAAATTGGGAAGGAGGATCATTAAGCGGTTGTTTTCCAGCCCCGTTCACGGGGTTTTCCGCGCCAGCGGT
>CAZFGM010000576.1:0-4826 GCA_964518515.1 uncultured Alcaligenaceae bacterium
TAGGTTCGTTCCAGGTGGCGGGCGCAAGTCCCGGGCGGCAGGTCCACCGCCGGCATTTGTAATCGGCAAAAGTGATAGAGCAGATCGGTCCGCGGACCGAGGTTGGCAGGTCCGTCGCTCATGCAGCTCTCGTCCGGAATTCCAGGGGTTAGAAGATCAAGGGACGTCCAGATTTTACTCGATTTTTTTTTGTTCACTGGTCAGCAATATTAGTCCTTTTCCAGCAATGGTCGTTTAATGTTGTCGGTGCTTGACATGGTTTAGCCAAGCTGCGGCAATGTCGTGAAATAAATGAATGGGCATTTGGCTTTCTTCCTGGGTACCTTTGGAAAGAAAATCAACCCAAATATGAGCCGTCCTGGTGGCGTGCTTTAACGTCAGTTTGGCATAATCTTGCCAGACCACAATTTCTGGCAGGTCTCCCGTTAGAACGCTTTCAATCGTCTGGAGTAGGCGTGTCGCTCGTTCAAGGGAATGTTCCGCACGAAGGAATTCTCCGAACAGTTCATAGGGCGGATCAACTTTCAGGGTTGGGTAGCCGTTTGGTGTTTCACCCAGAGTAATAGGCAGCATGGCATCACCTCAAACTAAATGTCCGGCCAGGCCGAGTATACATCGTACAAGGGTTTCAGCGGATTCTTCGGCCAGCCCATGACCTTGAATCCACCGCACGATTTCCCAAACCACCGCCCGCCCGTAGTTGGAGACCCGGCGTTAACAAAAGCTTCTTGAATCAACTGCTTGATAAAAGCCTCAGTCCAGTTATCAGGCCACATAGTCGATTTTCCAGGTTTGGGATGCCAGGATCCCGCTACATCAAGGACAGAAATCTTGGCTTCGTAAACTCCATCACTATTTGGAGGGGTAATGATGGCATCGATTTTGATTTTGAAATTCTTGTAATGACCGCCTGTTCCTTGGCCTGCGGGTGTCACTTCGCCAAGGATATGGTCCCAATTCACGGTCACATGGCTTGGGCAGTGAGAAGGAGCCGTGGCCGGCGCGCTCATTGTTATGCCCCTCTCCCCGCCCTCAATAACTGAGGAAACTGACTTCTAACTCCTTTTCGACCAGCGTCCCTTTCCCGGAAAACTCGCTAAACTTCCGGCAATACATTATACGAGGCCGACGAAAACACCGGAAACCGAAGTTGCTACTTTCGCGGGATTTTATGGGTACCAGCAAGCGGTGGTCGGATTCCGCACCTAAAACTGGCTCCAGACTCAGTGGCGGCTTTTTCCTGCCGCGGGGTACGGCGGATCTGATCTGAGTCCGGAAAAAACCGTCTTCAATAATACCAAAAACGGCCTGACAAAACGACGTGACCCTGGCCAAAAGGCCAGGGTCGCGGGGATGGGTCGGGGGAAGGGAAGTTTAAAGGGTTATCGAAACAGGGGGGTGGCTTTGCGTTCTTCCAGGATCGCGCCGGTGTGGTCGAGCAGGCGGAAGCGGCCCACCGAATACAGCCGAATCTGCCGCTCGAAAATCTCGCGGGCCTTGATTTCGTCGCCCCGGCACACGGTGGTCCAGTTCGCACCGCCCAGGCCCGCTTTTTGAACCGTATATTCAAATGTCATGGCTGCCTCTTCGTGGAAGGCGTCAAGTTCACTCTTTCCGTCTTTTAAGAGAGCAAGAGGAATGCCAATTCGAATGTTTCTGGATTATTTTCCGCAACTACTTGTTATTACATAATTTAAAAACCTTCTCTTTTGGAAGCCCTCTCCCGAAAACGCTCATTTAATAATCAAGTTGACATCAAATTGTCCCAAAATGATTCCACTTTTATTTACAGGTTTACTCTTCACCGTGCCTTGGAGTGCGGTGGCTTGGCACCGGTTTTGGATTCTTCGGACGGCCTCCAAAACCCCAAAGCGGTGTCAAGCCACCGCACTCCAAGGCCACCTTCTCGACTTTTTCCACTTTTGACTTCTTTTGCCTTTCCACTTTTGCCTTTCCACTTTAGGCTAAGCGCATGGTCTCTACCTTCCGCGAAAACCTGCAAGCCGCCGCCAAGCATTTCGAGCGCGCGGAAGATTTGCGCATGCAAGGGAAGTACGACGAAGCCATCGCCCTGTGCGACGAGGCGTTGCAGCTGAACCCGCGCTACGCCCGCGCTTACGGCACGCGTGGGGCCTCTTACCGGCACAAGGGCGACCTGGAACGGGCTGTGGCCGACTTCACCCAGGCCGTCCGTCTCAATCCCAAGTACGAATGGGGCTTCGCTCAGCGCGGCATGGTCTACCGCATTCGCGGCCAGACCGACCAGGCCCTGGCCGATTTCGACGCCGCCATCTTGCTGGCACCCACGATCGCCTGGGTTTATGTCGAGCGCGGCTTGACCTTTTTGCAAAAGGAGGACAGCGAACGGGCCCTGGCCGACTTTAACGAGGCGATTCGCCGCGATCCGCGGCAAGCCGGCGCTTTTGCCCAACGCGGCGTCCTCAAAAGACAACAAGGCGACCTCGACCAGGCCCTCACCGATTTGAGCGCGGCGATCCAAATTGATCCGGACTACGGCTGGGCCTTGGCTCAGCGCGGCGTGGTCCACCGCCTCAAAGGACAACTCGACGAGGCCCTGGCGGACTTCACCAAGGTCATTGACCAGGGCGAGGCCAGCGACTGGATCTATGCGGAGCGCGGCTCGGTACGCCGCCGCCAGGGCGATGTGGACGGCGCCATCGCCGACCTGAGCGAGGCCATCCAACGCGACCCGGAATATGGCTGGGCCCTGGGGGAGCGCGGCGCCGCCCTGCGCCGCAAGGGCGAGTTGGAACAAGCCATTGCCGAATTCGATGCTGCCCTGCGCCTGGAAGCCAACGATTGGCTGTACGCCGAGCGCGGCGCCGCCCACGCCCGCCAGGGAAATTTCGAGCAAGCCATCGCCGATTTCAACGAGGCGATCCAGCGCGATCCGCAATATACCTGGGCCTACGTCGAGCGCGGCGCCTGTTATCGCCGCCAGGGCGATTATGAGCGGGCCATCGCCGACTACTCCGCGGCCATCCGCCTGGAACCCACTGACTGGGCCTACGCCGAGCGCGGCGCGGCCTACCGGCAAAAAGGCGACCTGGAGCCGGCCCTGGCCGATCTATCCGAAGCCATCGCCCGCAATCCCGACAATACCTGGGCCGTCGCCCAGCGCGCCATGGCCGAGCGGCAAAAGGAGGATTTCGCCGCCGCCATCGCCGACGCCACGCGCGCCCTGGACCAGGGCCTGAAAGAAGATTGGATCTACGCCGAGCGCGGGGCGGCCTACCGGGGCCAGGAGAATTTCGACCCCGCCATCGCCGACTTGACCGAAGCCATCCGCCTTGATCCGGACTATGCCTGGGCCTTGGCCGAGCGCGGCATGGCCCACCGGCAAAAGGGCGACTTGGACGCCGCCGTGGCCGATCTGGGCCGGGCCGTGGCCCTCGAGCCGGCGTATGCCTGGGCCTGGGCGCAGAAAGGCATCGTTCACCGTTTGCAGGGCCAGTACGACGCGGCGGTGGCCGACCTGACCACGGCCCTGAACCATGGCCTGAACGCTGATTGGGTGTTTGCCGAGCGCGGGGCCGCCTATCGCCGGCTGGAAAAATTGGACGAGGCCCTCGCCGATTTCCATGTGGCTCTGGAGAAAGACCCGGTCTATGTCTGGGCCTGGGCCGAGCGCGGCGCTGCCCATCGTCAGAAAGGCCAGTTCGACCGCGCTCTGGCCGACCTGAGCGAAGCCATCCGCCTGGAGCCGGATTTCCTCTGGGCCCTCGGCCAGCGCGGCCAGGCCTATCGCCTCCAAGGCCAGTACGAGCCGGCCCTCGCCGACTTCAACGAAATCCTCCAACACCAACCGGAAGACGACCTGGCCCTGGCCGAGCGCGGCTTCGCCCATCGCCTGAACGGCGACCTGGACGCCGCCATCGTCGATTTCACCGCGGCGATCCGCCTCGATCCGAAGGACGCTTTTTCCCTGGCCCAGCGCGGCGTCGCGCACCGCCAGAAAGACGAACTTCCGGCCGCCATCGCCGACCTGAGCGCAGCCCTGCAGCTGGGCCTGGACGACGACTGGGTCTGGACGCAGCGCGGCGTCACCTATGGTCAGGCCGGCCAGCTCACCGAAGCCATCGCCGATTTCTCCGCAGCCATCACGCGCGATCCCCGGTTCGAGGGGGCCTGGGCCGAGCGCGGCCGGGCCAAGAACCAGCAGGGCGATTACGCCGGCGCCATCGCCGACCTGACCGAGGCCCTGCGGTTGGATGCCGAATATCTTTTGGCCTATGTCGAGCGCGCCCGGGCTTACAAGCGGACCGGCCAGTATTCCCTGTGCGTGGCCGACCATCTCGCGGCAGCGCGCGTGGCTCCGGCATCCCCCGCCGGTTTTAACGGCGCCGCCTGGGTGCTGGCCACGTGTCCCGTGGCCGAAGTCCGGGACGGCGCCCGCGCCATCGCCCTGGCAACGCGCGCCTGTGAATTAACTCAGTGGCACGACGCCAATTACCTGGACACGCTCGCCGCCGCGCATGCCGCGTTTGGCCAGTTCGAGAAAGCGGTCCAGTGGCAGAAAAAAGCGGTGGACCTGGCCCCCCAGGACCAGAAAGCCGACTACGCGGGCCGGTTGGAGTTGTACCAGGGGGGAAAGCCGTTTCGCGAGATCGAAAACCCGTGCTAAACTTCCGCAGCGGCAAGTATTATGGAATTGACCCCCTCGGTAAGGCGAGTTATAATTTCTGAAATCGCGAAAATAACAAGGGATTGTCAACGAAATACCGGGTGAGCCGGCCGGTGCCGGCCAATATAGGCCCTTCGGGCTGTTTTTGCGACAAAAAGTTGTCGCAAACTGATAATCAAAA
>CAZFGM010000577.1:0-4821 GCA_964518515.1 uncultured Alcaligenaceae bacterium
TGCCTTCGGCACTGTATCTTATCGTTCCAGAGGCGCGGAGTGCCGGTCACACCCTATTCAATTACGTGTCCGCGGCGGTGGCCCGCGATGCGCGGGAAAAATTCGGCTGCGAACAAAGGCCGTGGACCAGCGCGACTTGGGCGAAGGAAACCTACATTTCGCGGCCCAAAGCGGTCGCCAGCGCGCCCCCCGTGACCGCCATCGAACAGCTATGGCGGGACAAGGGACCTGCCGGCGCCTTGAAAACGCTGGAACAAGAGATCACCAGCCTTGACGAGGGGCAGATCAAGCATTGGTTAGAATTCCTGCGGCACAAGAAAGACCCGAGCGCGCTTGCTACCATCTTCTCGTGTCTGACGCACGCGGCGGAAGGCGTCCGTGAACAGGCCCGCAGGGCCGTCCACGCTTTCGGCTGGGAAAGGGTGTGCGCGGCGATCGAAGAGCTGGCGTGCGGCGATGACCCGGCCCGCATGAAAACCGTGCTGGACGGCTTGGGCGCCTTCGAGGCCCATCCATTTTGCTAACCAAAGATGGCCAACCGAAAATCACCGATTTTGGATTGGCCAAGAAAACGGACCAGGAACAAGCGACCCAGACGCTTGTGGGTCAAATCATGGGAACACCTACGTACATGGCGCCCGAGCAGGCCGAGGGCAAGATCAATGTAATCGGGCCGGCCACGGATGTCGAGGCACACCGATGGTTGGGAACCACGGCACGGAAGGGCAAGAGACGGAAAGGCAAGGCAGGTGGCGGCAACTGCAACTGTCAAGGGGTACGCGGTCTCGGGGGCGGGATTAAAGAGTCTGGAATTCATCGCGGGGGTTGTGTGGGGGGGGTGCGAAATCTTTAATCTGAAATCTCAAGAAATTCGGTTCCCATCACGCGTGTCCAGAGCGGTCAACGACAAGGTCCGGCGAACGCGAAACGTAAACAGGGCGGCGCAGCTACTTATCAAGGGCCGCAGCGTCGCAAACGTGCTTTTCCCAACGCTGCTGTTGAAAAAATAATCGGATACAATTTCTCAAAATACCATAGATTTGCAAAATAGAACCCAATCGGCGTGGGAGTCTGCAGTCCACCCCGCTCCAGTTGCTCGACCAGCCAGGCCAGGCCGTTATTCGCGGCCGGCTCGGCGTCGGGCCCGGCATCGACCAGGAGTTCGACGGCCAGGGCGGTTTCTTCCATGCTCGACGGCGTCCCGGTGCCACTGCCCCAGCCTCCATCCGGATTTTGATTGTTCACAAGCCAGGCAAGGCCACGGCGGGCTGGCTCCGTGGTCATCAGGTCCAGGTCGCGGTAGACGGCCAGCACGCGGGCCGTGCCGTAGGTGGGGTTCTCCTCGTCGGCATGGTGCTGGTTGCCGAACCACAGAGGCAGCCACGAGCCGTCGGGACGCTGTTGACGAGCGAGAAAAATCAAACCGCGGTCGATGACTTTCTGGATGGGAGTGTTCGCTGGGGGAGGGCCATAGGCCCAGATTCTTGCCGTCAAAGCGCGCAACACGTGGGCCGTCAGGTCGCTGCCACTGCGGTCGAACGGCAGACGTCCCCAACCGCGGCAAAAGGTGGGCCAGCCGCCGTCACGGTTTTGCAAGGCCAACAGCCATTGAAGCCCGCCAGCGCAGCGACGAACCGCAATGGGCAGAGTTCGTTCCAGGTTGGTGAGGGCGAGAATGGCCCCGGCGGTATCATCGGCATCAGGCACGCCTCCGGGCAAATCGGTCCAGGCCCAGCCGCCCGGATCGGCTCCCGTATAGGGATGCCGTTCCAGGTATTGTTGCCGGCATAGCCAGTCCGCCAGTTCTTTCAGATTGGCGAGTTTCTTCAACTCTCCCGCCGCGGCCAAGGCATTGATCGCCAGCGTCGTCACCCAGGTGGACAGGTTGGCGTCGATGGGCCAGCTGCCGTCGGGCCGGGCCGACTTCACCAGGAACTCGACTCCCTTTCGGACCACGGGATGCTCGGCCAGACCGATGCCGGCCAGGCTCATGATCACGAAGCTGGTCAACGGCATCGCTTCAAGAAAGCCGCCGCTTGCCGGCTGGATCTTCTGAAGGACGTGCAGGCTTTTTTCGCGGGCCAGCCGCCGGACCAATCTCGTCATAGGATTTCGAGGCGGCCGATGATGGTACACCGCCTGGCCAATGGCGATCAGCGCGGGCAGAGCATAACTGACCACGTGCAAGCGCAAGAACCGGAACCACGATTGTGGAAAACAGGCCAGCTCGAACGGCAGCGCTGGTACTTCCTGCCATGACACCAGGCCCGCCAGGGCGCTCATGGTCAAAATGGGCACGGAGAAAGTCCGGTCCTTGCCGTAGCGCTGGCGGACCGCCTCGGCCAATTCGGCCGGCGTCTTGCCAAATCGTTCCGCCAGCCAGCCTTCCGCCCGCCGTAGCGACAAGCTGCCAGCTTGTCGGCTCTGGGCCAGGCAGTCGCCGTTCTTGGTCAAGATGGGCTCCGCCGCCCCGGCAAGGTGCCCTCCGAGTTGCCCTCCAAGTTTAAACGCGGCCCGGCACAGCATAGTGGTGGAGATGTTGCTCAGGCTCTTGACGGTGTCTCCCCAGCCGCCGTCAGGGTTTTGATGGGCTTCCAGCCATGCCAGCCCGCCGGCTATGAGTGCGTCATGATGGTTCGTTCCAGATTGTCTTTGAACCAACGACAGGGCGCCCACGGCGGTAGCGGTGGACAGCGCGGAAGAGGATAACTCGCCAAGCCAGTAACCGTCCGGATGCCGCTTGGCCAGTAAAGCGTCCAGCGCTTTGCGATAAGCCATGTCGATTTTAATCGGCGACAGACCCAGGTATTTAACCCTATTTTCCGTCCTTCCCATCCAATTGCGCCTTCAAGCGGGCCAATTCCGCTTCGGCAGCTTCGGCCCGCTTGCGGTCCGCCTCCGCCTGTTGTTGGGCGGCCTCCGCCTGCTTCTGGGCCTCTTCCGCTTGCGCCTTGGCGGTCACGGCTTCCTGGTAATAGGCTTCCCCGGCAATCGGGACCAGGTTTCCCTGCAGATCATAAAAACGCACATAGACCTCTTCCTTTCCCTGGAACTTTCCCTTCCACGTCCCAATCCAAAGACGCAGTTGCTCGCTCCACAGCCAACCGCGCTCATTGGGCACGATGGGCTCGTAATGATGATTGATCAGTCGCCAGCCCTCCAGCAGCCCGGTGGAGGGATCGTAGCAAAAATACTCGTGGGTGTGAAAAATGGACTCATAGATGTCTTTCTTGGTTGTCTTGTCTTCGAGAATGGTGGTGGGAGAGGACAGCTCGATAATCATGTCGGGATAGCGCCCGCCTTCGAGCCAGATGGCCCAGTACGGTCTTGGGGGATTCAAGGGCACTCCCTGAACGAGAAAGAAATCGGGCCCGCGAATATCGCGGTTGCGGGCCTGCGCCGCGTTGAAGTAGATGAACATGTTCCCGCCCACGAAATAATCGGTCCGCGCGCGCCAATGCCAGATGACCGAATCGATCAGCAGGTTCATGGCCAGGCGATGCCAGTCGGATTCCAAGGGCTCACCATCCGTTTCGATCAATTCCACCTGAGGAAGGAAGGAACACGGTTCAGCCACGGTTGCCATACGAACTCTCCTCTGGGGCAATGGGCTCGGGGGAACATGGCACGCTGCTTATTATACAGTCTTCTCCTTTTCAAACGCGTGAAGCAGCCCCTCAACAGCTATCGGTTCCTGCAACATGGCTTCTCCACCCCACGATTGCATCTCGTCCGGATGATTTCTTAGGATGGACTTGATTTCCCTTTGGATTTTTCTCTTCCACCACAAGCGGATGGCGAAAACGCCGAGCCCAGCGCAAAAAATGCCGGAGAAAACTTCATGCCTGCCAGCCCGATACCAATATGCTTCTTGACTTATTACCCCGAATAGAACCCCGACAACAACCCCAAATGCCGAGCCCAAGAGGATCGCAAGTTTCCACACAAACCACGATTGTCCATACCAGAGATGAAGACGCTTTAACCGGCTTACGAGAATTCCTCTTTTTACCTGTTTCACTCCCGACACCGGTGGGGTGCCCGCAAGAGTTTCGGTTGCTGTAAGGGATTGGGAGGCAGCATTCGGATGAGGAACTGGAAGTGAAATCGACTCCGGCTCTGCAGTTCGGCTTAGGTCGGAGGCATCCAGGATCTCGATCCGGACATCGCCAATGTCTCGCAAGCGCCGCGCAAGGTCTTTTCGAAGACACCGCGTGAGCAGCCTGCGAATGATTGGGGAAGTGTTGGCTGGCAGCAGGCTCCAGTCAGGTTCCCTCTCCAGAATAGCTGCAAAAAGCTCGGGCCCGGTTTTGCCTGGAAAAGGTCGTTGTCCGGAAAGTGCCTCAAAAAGCACACAGCCAAAGGACCAGATATCGGTTCGCCGGTCCAGAGGTTGGCCGCGCGCTTGTTCCGGGCTCATGTAGGCAGGCGTGCCGAGAATTGTCCCTTCGCGAGTTTCATCGTGGCTGGCGGTTTCCGCGGCAGGCCTGCTGGCCACGGTGACGGCCTTTGCCAAGCCGAAATCGAGCAGCTTGACGCTACCTTTCAGCGTGATCTTGATGTTGCCGGGCTTCAGGTCGCGGTGAATGATGCCAACTTCGTGAGCGGCTTCAAGGGCTTCAGCAATCTGCAGGCCAAGGGATAACGCTTCCTCAACCGGCAAGGCGCCGCTGACCACTCGATCTGCCAGCGTCGGGCCGGGGACAAACTCCATCACCAGAAACCGGATGCCGCCGGCTTCTTCCATGCCGTAGAGGGTGGCGATGTGGGTCTGTATTACCCACAAATTTTCCAGGGCGAGGGAGCTTGTCCGCGAGCGGG
>CAZFGM010000578.1:0-4809 GCA_964518515.1 uncultured Alcaligenaceae bacterium
TACACTATGCTAACCCAACGGAGGCAATTTTCCAATTTCAACTGGGGCGAAACATTTCGACTACCCCTTGCTGGCGCTTCGGGCTCAGGGATTTTCTCATATCGGTGCCTGACTGCCGCGCACCCGGTTCAGCGCCTCCTGCGCCTCCCACACCAGCGGATTGCCCTCGTAGGCGGTCACCTGTTCGTAGCACTTGGCCGCCCTGGCCCGATCGCCGAGGTTCTCATACGCCCGGCCCAGGTTAAAGAGCGTGTTGGCCCCACTCTTGGGGTGCTTCTTGTATTCCAAGAGGCACAGCACCGCCTGGTCGGGCTTGTCATCGACGTACATTTCGCCCAGGTAGCGGTTGGCGAGATACCAGGAATCTTCTTCCTCGGAGGTGGGGAATTTCTCGGGTTTGTTGGTGCGAACCTCTTCGAGCAGGAGGCGGGCCTGATCGACTTCGCCGCGCTGGCGGAGGATGCGGGCCCGCAAGAGGCGGGCGGTTAAACTGCCGGGCTGAGCGGTCTGGGCCAGGTCGGCCAAATGTTGCGCCCAGTCGAGCAGGTCGAGGTTGCCGCTCTGCTGTTCCAGGACTTTCCGCACTTTTTCCTTGCAGTAATCGCTGTCGAACCACTTGTACACGTTTTCCAGGCGGTTTTTCAGCTCGGCCGGCGTAACGCTGAAGTAATAGCGGTCCTTGCGTTCCAACAGATCGGCATCCTTGCTGTTGTACGACAGGGCGTGCTCGGTGCAGTGCAGGGCGATCCAGATGTCGCCCTCTTTCTTGGCGGCTTGCTCGGGGGGATAGCTTTTGGCGCGGCGCTCGTACAGTTCGGCCAGGGTGCGGTAGATTTCCAGGCCGGCGTTATCGCTCAAAGCACAAAACTGGAAACAATCCACGGCCTCGTCGATCTGGTTGTGGGCCATGGCGGTTTCGCCCAGCCATTTGGCGGCGGCAAAAACGCTGTCGCGATCGGCGGCGGCCAGGTTGCCGGGGCCGACGGCGCGGGCCGTCTGTTTGGCGCGATGATAATAGGCCCGCTGGTTTTCCGGATCGCCGGCCTTCTCATGGGCCTTGCCAATGACCAGGAGCAGAGCCGGGGCCTGCAAGGGCAAGCCGCAGGCGGCAATCCGCAAAAATTCGCAACCGCGCGGCCAGCGCTCCTTATCCTCAAGCAGGGCCTGGCCGAGCTGGGCGGCATAGGCATGATCGAAATGCGCCGGAATCTTGTCGTCCGGCACGCTGGCATGGTAATCCGCCTCCATCAAATCGGCATACAGAAGGCGCTTGAGGTCCCAGACGGCCTTGTCGTCGGGCTGTTTTTCCAGGTGGCGCTCGACGGCGGCGATGGCTTCCATGCGCCGGCCGGGTTTCTGCACCAGGGACGTGCCGACACGGCGAATCATCTCCGGGTGAATCATCAGGGCCAGCTGCCAGGCGGACACGAGAATGGCGCGGCGCTGCGGTGAGTCGTGTTCCGGCGCGCCCAGAACGCTTTCCAGGGCGATGGCGGCGCCGTCGTAGTGTCGCTGGTGCAACAGGGCCACCGCGCGCCAGTACTGGCACGGCGGCACTAGGGCCGGCCGCTGGCCGGCGATCAGGTCGATGAGCCGCAGGGACTCCTGCACTTGCGCCGGCTTGGGCCGGTCTTGCAAGAGCAGCCAGCCCACGCGTTCCAGACAAAGTTCGAAGTTGACCACGGCCAGGGTCTCCGGGTCGTTGACCAGGTGAGCGAAATCCATGTCCTGATAGACGTTCCACAAGGATTCGCGTGCCAGGGTGTTATGCGGTTCCAGTTCCAGGGCCCGGCCCAGCGACAGCAAAGCAGGGCGAAACCGGCCGACCTTGGTGTAGCTGATGCCGCGGAGCACGTGTTTGAACACGCGCAGCCCCGGTAAGATGCGCCGGGTGTACACGAAATACAAGACCAGCGGAAGCGCCTGGAGCAGATAATGGGCGTTGGGCGACATCAGGTAGTCGTGGTATTTCTGGCCCAGGATGAACAGGCCGGCGCCCAGGGCGGCACAGATCGCCCCGATCTCGATTTCCGATTCTTCGACCACCCCGGCAAACGTCAGCAGGTAAAAGCCGGGAATGCCCAGCAGCAGCAGGAGGTACGCCACCATTTCTTTGTTCAGTTGCGGAAAGCGCTCCGGCTCGGTGAGCGTGACGAAACCCGCGACGAGAACGCAGGCCAACGCCAGGCTGCCCCAGAAACGCCAGCGGCGATCTTCCCATTGCCGCACGTTCCAAAAGACCCAGCCCAATACCGCGCCGCCGGCCACCGGAATCATCGACTCCCACGGCTCCTCGATGTGCTGGAAAATCATGTACTGGGCGCCGAGCGCCAACCCCGCGACCACGCCGGTGTAGACCAGGAGCGGATTTTCCAGGATCAAAAACAGGATGAACCCCGCCAACCGGCCGCGAATGCGAAATCCTTGCCACAGCTTTTGCACCGCCGCCACGCCCAGGCACAACACCAACATAGCCAGCGTGATCACAACCACGCCGCCGACGATCAGCCAATCGGGCTGCTGCAAGGCAACTACCAGCAGTAGCCCCAGGTACACGCCTTTCAAGATGAATTCGATTTGTTCCCAACGCATAGGCAGTGGCCGATCCGTTGTCCGGAGTCTGTTGTCAGTGGTATGGCCGGAAAACCATCCCCCATTATACAGGGACAAGGGAACAAATGCCTGTTGATTCACCCCGCACGACCCACGTACCAGGCAGGCCGCCAAGTCGCACCTTTATGGGGCACGTTTCCAACGTGCCAGACGTTGAGCCACGTTACCAACGTGCCCCACAGGGAAGAAACCACGCTTTTTCTGGGATGCGGATCGCACACGTAGGGTCGTCCTGACCGCGCCGTTCTGCCAACCGCGGCTATACTGTGCGCCGCCTGAATTGAGGTAGGACGGGTTTCCCAACCCGTCTTTTGCTTTGGACGCGGCACACGTCGGAAGACGGGTTAGAAAACCCGTCCTACATATCAATCTTGTCCGCGTGAAGTATATCTTGGAACATTATAATCTTCTGCCTTCCAACCGGGTTCGTTTTCGTCGTAAAATAACAGCGCAAGAGGCCGTCATGGACAAGAACGGACAAGCCGCCGCCGCACCCCAGCTGACGCCGGAACAGGTGTTCCGCGACTATGGCGCGCGTGTCTACAACCTGGCGCGACGCATGCTCGGCAACGACGCCGACGCCGAGGACGTCACCCAGGACGTTCTCCTGCAAGTGGTCCGCAAGCTGGACACGTTTCGCGGTGATTCCCAATTCGCGACCTGGCTGCACAAAGTCACCGTCAACGCCGCCCTGGCCCACCGCCGCAAACGCGCCAAACGCGAAGAGCGTGAAATCCACGATCCCTTGGAGCACTTCCTGGAAGGCGGCTACCATGCCCGTGAAATTCACCCCTGGGCGGTAACCCCGGACGCCCAAGCCCTGAGCCACGAGCAAACTCAGCTCATCGAAAAAGCCATTGCTTCCTTGCCCGAGATTTATCGCGACGTCTACGTGCTGGCCGACGTGGAAGGCTTGCCCAACGCCGAGATCGGCGACATCCTGGACCTGAGCGTGGCGGCGGTGAAGAGCCGGCTGCATCGCGGCCGGCTCTTGATGCGCAACGTCCTGGCCCCGCACTTCGAGGAGGTGGCCTCATGACTTGCCGCGAACTGGCCGAACTGCTGCTCGATTATCTGGCCGGCGAGCTGGAAACAGACCGCTGCCAGCACATCCGCGCCCATCTCGAGGGCTGCCCGCACTGCGTCACTTATGTCCAGACCTATCAAATCACCATCCGCATGACGCGGCAACTGCCCGCGGCTCCGCTGCCGCCCGATGTGGCGCGGCGCTTGGAGGAAGCTCTCAAATCCATTCAGGAGAAGCAATAATCACCCCAAGATCCACGAACGCGAATCGCCCGGGGCAAAGCAAACCAAGGAGACTTTTTATGGACACCCTCACCGTCGTCGCCGCCCGCCGGCCGGACAGCATCGGCCGGCACGTCCGCCTCCAGGGCTGGATTCGCACGCGCCGCGATTCCAAGGGGGGCTTCAGCTTCCTCGAGCTCAACGACGGCTCCTCGATGGGCAACCTGCAAATCATCGCCGAAAGCACCTTGCCCAATTACGAGACGGAGGTGAAAAAGCTGGCCATCGGCTGCAGCGTCGTTGTCGAGGGGGAAGTGCGCCAGTCGCCCGCCAAGGGGCAGGCCACCGAGGTCGTGGCCAAGAGCCTCACCGTGCTCGGCTGGTGCGACGCGGAAAAATATCCGCTGCAAAAAAAGGGCGCCTCCTTCGAGTTTCTCCGCACCATCGCCCACCTGCGGCCGCGGACCAACACCTTCGGCGCCATCGCCCGCCTGCGTAACTGCGTGTGCCGGTCGATCCACGACTTTTTCCAGGAGCAGGGCTTTCTCTACATCCATCCACCCATCATCACGGCCAGCGACTGTGAAGGGGCCGGGGCGATGTTCAAGGTCACCACCCTTGATCCGGGCAAGGCCCCTTTGCAGAACGGCCAGGTCGATTTCAGCAAGGACTTTTTCGCCCGGCCCGCCTACTTGACCGTCAGCGGCCAGCTCGAAGCGGAAATCTTCGCCTGCGCCCTGGGCAAGGTCTACACCTTCGGTCCGACCTTCCGCGCCGAAAATTCCAACACCCCCCGCCACCTGGCCGAGTTCTGGATGATCGAGCCGGAAATGGCCTTCTTCGACCTCCAGGACAACATGACCCTGGCCGAGGCCTTCATCAAGCGCATCGTCCAGGACGCCCTCGAGCGCTGCGCCGAAGACATGCAGTTTTTCGATAAGCGCATCG
>CAZFGM010000579.1:0-4802 GCA_964518515.1 uncultured Alcaligenaceae bacterium
GGCGGTCTCGGCGGCGGCTTTGGCCCACGGCTCCGCTTCCTCGGGCCGGCCCAGGTCACTCAACAGGTTGGCGTAGATGCAGAAGGCGATACAGCGGGTCTGCGGGTCGGGCAGGTTCTGGGCGGTCTCGGCGGCGGCTTTGGCCCACGGCTCCGCTTCCTCGGGCCGGCCCAGGCCACTCAACAGGTTGGCGTAGATGCAGAAGGCGATACAGCGGGTTTGCGGTTCGGGCAGGTTCTGGGCGGTCTCGGCGGCGGCTTTCTCCCACGCCTCCGCTTCCTCGGGCCGGCCCAGGCCACGCAGCAGGTTGGCGTAGCTGTAGAAGGCAATGCAGCGGATGCCTTCATCCGAGATTGACTTTGTGATTTCCACAGCTTCGCGGCCCCAGGGCTCGGCCAAATTAATCATTCCGGCCACACCCAGGCGATCACAGATCTGCGACAAGAGGCGACACCGAAGCGCTACGTCCTGGATGCCGGGGAGGCGCGGGCGAACGGACTGTTCCAGGATTGCGGGCAGTAAGGCCTGGAACTGGTCCTGTGCAAACCCAAGCTCCGTGCCGGCCCTGAAAATACGATCGAGAAAGAGCTCCCAATCGCCGCTTTTCTCGAGTTCGGTTTCAGCTTCGTGCAGATAGCGTTGGAGTCCCGGGGGAATCATGGCGCTTACTCCGTTGGAGCTAAAGTTCGAGAAGCTTCTTCAATTTCTTGAGGAGCGTCTTGTCGGAAAACTGCAAGGCTTTGGCGAAATCCAAGAGGGCCTGGGCTTTGCCGTTCTCGCCGTATGCCTCGGCCAAGATTTCAAGCATGGGGGTGAGAGTTTCGCTTGGTGAAGCGGCGGGCTTGTAGCCAGTCTGCGGCGAGCGGCTGGCATGCAGGGTGCTGCGCGTGGCCGTGGGCTCTAGCTCGACCTTCTGTCCCCCCGTGAGCCGGATGGCCTTCAAGATGCCGCGGGCCAGGGCGCTGCGCAGGGTAGAGGAAATGGTAGTGATGGCCGGCGCGGCCTCTCCGTAGGCTTGGCGGCGCTCTTTCACCAGGTCGTAAATCTGGCCGAGCTTGAGCGGCAGTTTTTCTTCCGGCTGCGTCCAGAGCAGGGTGAGGATTTCCAGTTCCTGGCCGTTGGGTTGTGGAATCGGCATAGGTGCGGGCTCCGGGCTTGACCCCAAGGGCTGGACTGTATACAATAAACGCGTAATCAGTTGTTCGTTACTTAGCTATTCGGTGACCGTTCTCGGCAGCCCTTTGATCTTAAACCAACTGTGCCGCGCGTGCAAGCAACCTGTCCCATTTTCTCAAGGAGAATCGGCCCAGGAAGCCACGCCACGGCTCGTGACGATTCCTGAATTTGCTGGGAGGTTTCTCATGAAGCGCAAGCTCAAGTTGTGGTTTCTCCTCATTTTGGCGGCGGGATTCGCCCTGAGCCCGTTTAGGTGATCGTCGGCATATTCCCCAAAAGCGGTTGGCCCGCAGAAAGGAGATCGACATGAGGAAGTTGGCGTGGTCCATTGTGGTGGCACTGACTATCGCGGTAGCGCTCAGTTGGTGCTGCGTGGTGCCCATCACCCCAACACTTATCAGAATCCTTGCCCAACCGGCGTGATCTACTAGGCGCATTGGGCCGCCGGGAACTCAACCTATTGCCCAGAAAAGGTAAGGGGACGCAGCTGGGACGCAGCTCTTTTAGCGGCAGCTGCGCGATCGCGTAGACGCGCTGCTGCAACGCGTCGATGGATCCGGCAACGAAACGAACCCCGAGAAGTAGCGCGGCAAACCAGAGAGCGCCGCAATCGCGGAAAGGAGTCATGCGTGAAAAAGTCAGGATAAGGGGACACCGGCTACGTCGCAGTGTCCCCTGCCAACGCCGTGGGTTTCCTCCGTCAGCACGCACCGCTCGCAGCGGCCATTCTGCCGCAAGTGGGGCCCCTTGGGGCCATGCCGTGGTGGTGTGGGACAGCGACGGAAGCACGGTCCGGTATTACGACCCCGATCCGGGCGCTGGCGGAGAAACCTCCGCGGGATTGGCTGATTTTCTGATAAAGTGGGAACAGATGTCCTTCCACGCCCTATTGGTGAACCCGTCATGAACTCTGAAAAAGTGCTTCAGATTGTCCGCGGGCGCCTGCTGATGGGCATTGGCGACCGGGTTGGCCCTGGGGAACCCCAGTTCGTTGAGGCCGAGCGGGTGTGGCGTGTGCCGCTGCTGTGTGCGCCGCCGCGGGGACAGAAGGGCGCGCCGATCCGGCTGCCCATCACCGCCGACCTTAACGAGCAAGGGGAGTTCACGGTCTTTCCGACACGGCAGCAGGTTCTTGAAGCGATCGCTCAAACTCAGATACCGCACGATCTGGCCAGCCTGGTTCAGTTTCTCGTGAGCTTGCCGGCGGATTTTTATCGCGCCATGCCGGCGGCCGATCGGCGCCAGTTCCGAACCGGCTTACAAGGAATAGTGCCACGCGTGATCGCTGTCAAAGACGCCCGCGGGCGGTTGAACATCTTTTCTGAACTCTACAATGATGTCTGTATGGAGTGCCCCGCTGTTCGAGGTGTTGTGACGGCAACCGGAGGGTCCCGCAGGTCGGAGGCGCGCGCTGTCGATGAAGGCGATGGCTCCGCAAGCGTGTCAATTCCCTTCGCCGCGGAACAACTTCAGAAGTTGATAACTGACCTCCAGGCGCTGGACCCATCAAATTAGCCGATCCTCTTCAACCAAGACTGGGATTCCCGCCAGATCGTCAGGTGTGGGCAAGGTCTGAGCGTTCGCCGGGGGAGTTGCAGCGTGAGTTTTTTCCTCGGGTACTTTTCCATCCCGCGTTCCCCGAACCCGCAACGCCGGTTTTTCCTCTTCCTCCACGCAAAACGGAATCCCGGCGAGGTCATCGGGAGTCGGTTTATCATTTAAAGGTCGGTCAGATTTGGAAGTACTCATGGCGATCCTCCTACCTGGAAAACGCGGAGGCGGCGTGTGGCTATTTCCTCGTTTTCAACTACCAGGGCGAAAAGATAAATGCCGGGGGCGTTGAATTTCAGATAACGAAACCGAAACCGCAGGTTGATTACGCAAAGCGGGTCCGGGAAATCCACCGCCCAGGTTTGGGAAAAGATTTCCTCATTGACGGCGGCCAAACGCACAACCCGCAAAGTCATTTTACCACTCCCGAGCCCATCCCTCAGGGGTGCAAAGACGTCGAACTGTTGCGGGCCGGTGGGGAAACTCTCAAAGGACTTCCCGCTTAACACGCCCAACAAATAGGGTTTCTGGGTTCCTTGCTCGAACACGACCTGATCACAGAGGATCAAGCCGACTTTTGGTTTTTGCAGCATTGGTGAATTACTCCCGGCGGCCGGATCATCCGGACACAACCCTTCAGGCGGCTGCATTGTACCCTGCCGCGAAGGCTCCGCAAGCGGGGAGATGTGTTTAATTTACGAAAACAATTCGGCCCGGATAGCCGCGGCTTGTGTCGCCAGGTAGGGGATGATGCGTTTGACCTCGGGAAAGGTGACTTGCGGGAGCCGGAGGCGCTCTTGCAAGATGAAGTATTCCACGCCTTCGACCGGGCGGAGGGTGAAGGCGCCAATGTTCAGGCGGGCAGTTTTTTTCAGGACTTCCTTGAACTGGCTGGGATCGGCCTTGCCGCAGAGGCCTTGAAACTCGATCCAGTGATCGCCGCTTGGATCTTTTCCCTTGGAAATAACGTGAACCCAGCTTGTTTGGTTTTGCGCGGGGTCCACGCGCACGCTGCAACCGAACGGTTTGTCCTCAATTTGCCAATCCGGCACCATTTTGACGAGGGCCAGAACCTTGGCGAACTCGGCTTTAACTTCGATCATAGGCGGAGGGGTGGGAAATTCGGAAGCCAGGAGGGCCAGGACGCGCCTGGCACCCTCGCGAGCTTTATTCTCATCGAGGCCGAGCTTGCGAAACTCATCGAAGGCCGTTTCTTCCAGCGCCGTTTTTTCCGCTTCCTCCAGGCCCCGTTCTTTAATAATGCCGACAATGACGCCCACATATACGTCGAATTGCTCCTTCAGCCTGGCGAGTCGCCTGTTTACCAGGATTTGCACCAGCCACAGACCGAAGCCAAGAAAAGCGCCAACGGTCTGGCCCAATTCGATCAAGTGTCGCAGGACATCGTCCAAGGCGATCAGAAAACTACCGCGAACGCGTAATTCTGGCGGCGGTAGGGAAATCTGAAAATCGTCCAGGATATTGTCCGCCTGCTCGAACAGCCGATCAACGGAAGGGTAAGCCGACACGTTTTAACCCCTTGAACAAAAAGCCGGACAACGCCCCTACCCCGATTATCCCACGGGCTTGGCCGGCGTCAAGCGATGGTTGGCCAGTCTGGGGATCGACCCGAGCCGGGGAGGATTTCGAACACACTGGCGCCCTGAAACGGCGGCCGGCCGGTGAGCAATTCGTACAGGATGGCGCCCAGGGCGTAGATGTCGGCGGGCGGTCCGATGACGTCGGTCTGGCCGAGGGCCTGTTCGGGGGCCATGTAGCGGGCGGTGCCCATAATGGCGCCGGGGGAAGTCCGGCCGCCCTCGTCGAGGTGCTTGGCCAGGCCGAAGTCGCTGATCTTGGGCAGGCCGAACGGCGTGTTCAGGGCGGGTTCGTCGGCGGGCGGGGCCAGGAGGATGTTGGCCGGCTTCAGATCGCGGTGGACGATGTTCTTTTGATGGGCGGCGTGCACGGCGCGGGCCAGGAGCTTGACCAAGAGAGCGGCGTCGCGCGGCTTTTGCGGCCGGCCTTGCAGATGCTTGTCTAGGCTGCCGCCCTCGACGAACTCCAGCCCGAGA
>CAZFGM010000580.1:0-4798 GCA_964518515.1 uncultured Alcaligenaceae bacterium
GCAAGTGGCGGTGGAGGTCATGATCGATGACGGCAAGGTATGGCACTATGACCTCGCCTTTACGCATAAGACCCTGCAAAACCCCATTCCAATCATTGTGCATGAGAAGGTGAGGAAAGTGAACCAGAAAGGAATCGAGACCGTTTTGGAACGGCCCGATCCGGACGACAGGAGAGACTCGGAACGGCTTCGCCAAACGGCGATTCAGCAAGTGACGGCAAACCAAAAGTTTCGGGAGCTTGCGGAGTTCTTCCGCAACGTATCGTATATCCACGTGGTTCCGCATTTGATGCGGGAAGGCATTGGCGCCCCGCTGTCCGCAATCGGCGAGGATCCGTTTGGGCGCGATTTGCTGGCGCGCATTCGCGCTACTTCCGCCAGGATTCGACGTGGCCGGCTGTCACGGGTAGAAAAGGTCCTGCGGGTGGTGACTCCCCATCTGGAGGAGTTGTCCTTGGTTCAGGACGAGGACGGCCGGCCTCATCTTCAGGCCAAGTTCAAGCATTGGCGTCCGCAGGGCGCCTATCACCGCGAGACCCAATTCTCCGACGGCACCCTGCGCTTGATCGGCTTGCTCTGGGCACTCCAGGAAAAAGCGAGCCCGCTTTTGCTGGAGGAACCAGAGCTGTCTTTGCACGCCGCTATCGTAAGGCGGCTGGCGCCGTTTATTTATCGCGCCCAGAGAAATCACGGCCGACAAGTTCTATTGTCCACCCATAGCGTGGACCTGCTGGCCGATGAAGGCATTAGCGCCGAGGAACTCTTGCTCGTTCAACCAGGGGACAATGGCTCGGAACTGATTCCTGCCGCTTCCGTCCAGGAAATCAAACACTTGATGGAGGCCTCGCTTACCGCGAGTGACATCGCAATTCCAAGGACCGAAAAAAGCATCGACACGCCCTTGTTCGATTTGCTGGAAGTCTGAGCCATGCTCACGCCGTTTCGCGTCATCGTTGTGGAAGGAGCCTTGGAAGTTTCAGCGGTGTTGCGAATACTCGCCGCGCTGGAACTAGCGGACGGAGTTCCGCAACCGATTGACAAGGGCGGGCGGGGAAGGTTCTGGGCGGATATCTCCCGGTACAACCAGGCGGCTCTTCAGGCGCCGGTCCTGGCCTTGGCCGACCTTGAAAACGAACCGTGCCCGACCGCGCTCTTCAACAAATACTTGCCGCACGGCTGGAATCCCAACCTGGTCCTGCGTCTGGCGGTTCGGATGCTGGAGAGCTGGCTGCTCGCGCACCGCGAAGGGCTGGCTGAGTTCTTGAAGATTTCGCAGGCGAGGATTCCGTCCGTCCCCGATAGCGAAGACCATGCGAAACGCACCGTGGTTAACCTGGCCCGCGCTTCCAGGTCCCGTCGAATTCGGGAGGACCTTGTCCCTGCACCCGGAACTTCCGGCGTGGTAGGCCCGAACTACACGGCCCGCATGAGCGAGTTCATACGCGAATACTGGCGGCCTTTGGATGCGCAAGCGAGGAGCCCGAGCCTCCGACGCGCCTTGAAAGCGATCATGAAAATGGTGTCCCCATGACCCAAGCCTACGAAGTCCCCGAACCGATCCTGAACTCCCCTTTCGACGAGCCCACGCGCCATTGGTTCATCCGCGAAGGCGAACAACCTGAGCTGCGAGCTGGCCGGTGCCCGGCCATTGTCTATCCGCCGCGCGAGGAGCGAACCGATCGCCAGGACCCTTGGACGTTCACGGACGGTACCTTGAAGCCGTCCGCGGATTACGCGCCCGGCTTGGAACTGTTGCTCGTCAATGTCATCCGCCAGCGCCTGGCCGAATGGCGAAACCAGGACTATCCCGGCGTCACCCGGACGCTGCTGGTGGTGCAAGGCCTGGGCAGGAAGGAGAAATAGGCATGTGGCAGCATTTTATCCTCAAGAATTTCCGCTGCTTCAGCGGACTGCTGATCAAAGATCTCGCACGAGTCAACTTGATTGCCGGCAAGAACAATGTTGGCAAAACGGCGCTTCTCGAAGGAATGTTTCTCCATCAGGATCCCTTCAATGTGAAGAAGATTTTCGAAATCAGTCGGTTCCGGGGGTTCTTTGGCACCGAAAAGTATCACGAAGAACTAACCAAGTGGCTGTTTTGGGGTCGGCAGGGCTATCCCGTCGGGGCGGGATTTGAATCCCGCAACCAGGAGGGAAAGACCTTCTGTTCGAGCATATGGCTTGTAGAGCCGGCGCAGATGATGGAACGTTTTGAGGAAGTCGAAAAGAACTTGCAAAAGTCGCTTCCGCGGGACACGTGGGATTTGGCAATTGACCGGCCGAGATTAGTGATCGAAGTCGAAGAGGAAGGAAAAAAATACTCTGCGGGCGCCATTTATCAGGGAAGTTCGTGGGCTAGTTTTCCAAGACCCTCCTCGCTACCCTATTGCGTTTTCCTTGGTTCTGGTATCAATCAGGATGAACTCACTGTAGGCCATTTTGGCCAAGTCGAAGTGGAAAAACGCCAGGACGAGATCGTCCCTATCTTGAAGCAACTAGAACCAAGGCTGAGCAAGTTGGCACTGGTTCCCCTGGCCGGCAAGATGGTGCTGCACGGAGACATTGGCTTGCCGCAAATGATCCCGGTACAACTCATGGGGGAGGGAGTCCAGCGAATCCTGTCGATCGTTCTGGCTATCGCCGTGGCGAAGCACGGCATGGTCTTGATCGACGAAATCGAAAATGGCCTTTATTATTCGGTGATGGCTGATGTTTGGAAGGCAATCGCCGAAGCCGCGCGGCAAGCGGATGTCCAGGTATTCGCGACCACGCACAGCTATGAATGCATTCAGGCTGCCCACGAAGCTTTTGTGGAGGGCGGCACCTACGATTTCGCCTTACACCGCCTGGATTGGGAAGAAGGGGGAATCGAGGCAGTCACCTACGATCAAGAATCCCTGGAAACCGGCCTTGAGCTTTATCATGAGGTGCGCTAATGGCGCCGCCCGCCAGGCGAGAGCGTATTACCAAGCCCAAGCTCTTGATCGGAGAAGGCAGGGACGAAGTCAACTTCTTCGAGGCCCTGCTCAAGCACGTCGCCATAAGCGACACCCAGGTCGAGTCGTACTCGGGCAAGAACGGGCTTGCCGGCTACCTGAACGAGCTTCGGGCCAGACGCCCAGGAAGAAGCCGGCTCAAGGCGATCGCGGTCACACGCGATGTTGACAAGGCGCTGGCCCAGGATTTTCAAAGCGTGTGCGGCGCCCTGGGCAAGAGTGGCTTCGGCGTACCGCAAGCGCCGGGGCAGGTGCTCAAAGGCAAGCTCAGCGTCGGCGTGTTTCTATTTCCAGACAATCATCGCCAGGGAATGCTGGAAGATCTGTGTTTGGACGCCGCGGCGGGTGACGCTGGTTTCCCGTGCATTGATGCATTCTTCCAATGCATTCGCAACCAGGCGAACCGCACGCCAACGCCAGTGGCCAAGGCCCGGATGCACGCCTGGTTGGCTTCGCAAATAGAACCCGACCTGCGACTCGGAGAGGCGGCGAACAAGCCCTGGTGGCCGTGGAATCATCCCGCCTTCGAGCCGCTGAAGAAATTCATCCTGAGTTTCTAGGAGTGCCTATGAACCAAGCCTACGAAGTCCCCGAGCCGATCTTGAACTCGCCGTTTGACGAGCCAGCACGCCATTGGTTCATCCGCGAAGGAGAACAACCCGAGTTGCGGCCTGGGAGGCGGCCGGCCATCGTGTACCCGCCACGCGAGGAGCGGGCCAACCGCCAGGAATCGTGGACACTCACGGACGGCACGTTGAAGCCATCCGCGGATTACGCGCCCGGCTTGGAACTGTTGCTCGTCAACGTCATTCGTCAGCGTCTGGCGGAATGGCGAAACCAGGACTATCCCGGCGTCACCCGGACGACTCACGAGCTGCTCCACCACTGGCGGCGGCAGGACCGTCAGCATCGCCTGTTTTTCGCCCAGATCGAAGCGGCCGAGACTATCATCTTCCTGACTGAGGCCCGCGCCGATCTGCGCCAGGGAGTCGCCGTTCCCCGTGATGAGCCCAGCGACGACAAGAAGGCCGACGGCTACGCCGGCTTCTTGCGCTACGCCTGCAAAATGGCCACCGGATCGGGCTTTTCCGTGGCATCCAGTCTGGCCCGATGGTTCCATTTCAGGAGGCCTATCTCTTCCTTCCTGATTTCGGAGCCCCTAAGCCTGGCACTGCGGTTTTTATTTTTACTGAAAGGTAAACCAATGACCTCCAACCTGGACGATTACAAACCCCTTCATTCCAAAATAAGCAAAGCGGGTTTTTTTACCACCATTAGGCCCGGACCTAGAGGCTGTTTTTACCTAATTTGTGTATCATCGAAAAACGTTGCTGGTGAGTTTTGTGGTAACAGCTTCTGGGTATGGTTGTCCCATTCAACAAGTTACTGGTACGAATGGCACTGTCGCTAGGCACAATTGGAGTTACGGCGATAAGTGACGCGCTGGTTGCAGTCCGAAATACGAATGGGTAGCGTGGGGAAGTACGCTTCGAGACTGGGCAAGATGGGCGCCACCCAAGTCCTCCAGATTATGACAGTGCCATTCGTTACTGGTACTTAGCCACATGGGCCGAGCATTATTATCAGATCCCTTTAGAATCTGACGTAGGGACGGTTTGCATCGAAATTCTTAAACAAGACTCAAAGCCAATAGTGGAAATTGCCACCGACATCCAAGAGAAATTCGGTTTAATAGAAATCCAAGAACCTGATTGGAATGCTGAAAACTAGCTCGAAAAATTAAGAGAAATTAAAGGGGTCGGGAGTCTTTTCCAGGAAAAACCAAGACAACCCCTACCCGA
>CAZFGM010000581.1:0-4785 GCA_964518515.1 uncultured Alcaligenaceae bacterium
CCGCGACGGCTGGCCCGTGAACGGCAAACGTGTCCGCCGCTGGATGGACGAACTCAGCATCCCGGCAGCGACACTGAGATGATTCACTTTTGTCATCGAAACGATTACAGTTTTCATCTGCATATTTTCATCCCGCAATCAACGCAAGGTCCACAAACCTCAGGGAGATAGGAGGTTGTGACCATTCATCGCGGCTGTTGGGAATCTCTGGCATGTTTGTTGCTCATATCCCGAGGGGCGACGGCCCCGAGAATTCACGTTCTGCCAACAGGGGGAAACTTCATGAAACGAATCGCGAAGCGGGATCGACATCGACCCGGCCGCCTCGTTCCGGCTCGACATGTATGGCAGCGCGGGGCAGAACGTCCTGCAGGAGGTTCCTCTGCCATGGGTAGCCTTTCTCCCAATCTTTGGTGTTGTATGCACGTTTGTCTGCTGTGGACAAGAGCGTGCCTCTGGCCGCTTTCGCTTCCTGGGATGAACGCTCGGCAGAAAAGATCAAAGATTTTTCCGGCCAACGTGTTCGGCTCTAGGCCGCGAACGACCCGGACCCGCCGCCTGCTGCCGGCAAACCCAATGCACCGATTTCATTTCTCATCTCACTATTTCGCCCCTGGGTGATACGAGAAATGAAATGAAACGGGGAGTTTAGGAACTCGACCCTCGATCAGGTGCGCCTCTTCCAAGATCATTCAGAATACTTCGGGGAGGCGCAAGTTGCCGGCGGACCTGGCGTTACGGGGCCGTCGGGCCAACCACGGGCGGCAGCTCCGAAATCGTTTTCCCTGTCCCGAAACCGGACCGCCGCACAGTTAAGAGTGTAGCCGCTGAGGCGACTGGCGCCGGGGGTCGCCAGCCCGGTCTCTGCTCAGCTGAGAGTACAGGAGGCGGACCATGACTGAGCCTTCCCATGGCGGACGGTCCTTCGCCCAGGACCCGGCCACCCGGGCGGCGGCCACCCGGGCGCTGCTGGGGTTGCTCCGCGCTGAGCAAAGCGAAAACTGGCGAGGCGTAGGGGTTCTGGTAGAAGACTACCTCAAGGAGCACCCCGGGCTGCCTGCAGACGCCGAGGGCCTACTGGAACTCATCTACCACGAGGTGCTCCTCCGCGAGGCATCGGGCGAGGTGGCGTCCCTCGAGGAATACCTGCAGCGTTTCCCCCAGTTCGCGAGTCAGCTCCGGCCGCTGTTCGAGGTTCACGGGGCCATCGAGGGGGGGCATGTGATGCAGAGCACGGCCTCCGGGTGCCAGGGACCCGTCTCGCCAGCAGCCCCGCCGACCGTCCCGGGTTTTCACCTCCTGGGGGAGTTGGGCCGCGGCGGGATGGCGGTGGTCTACAAGGGGTCGCAGCTGAGTCTCAAGCGCCTGGTCGCGTTAAAGATGATCCTGGGCGGCTCGCACGCCGGGCCGCAGGAGCTGGGCCGCTTTCGCGCCGAGGCCGAGGCCCTCGCTCGTTTGCAACACCCCAACATCGTGCAGATTTACGAAGTCGGCGAGCAGGAAGGCCGCCCGTATTTTTCCCTGGAATACGTGGAAGGCGGCACGCTGGCGCAGAAACTGACCGAGGGCCCGTTGCCGCTGCGGCAATCGGCCCAACTGGTCCAGACGCTGGCCCGGGCCATACACGCCGCTCACCAACTGGGCATCGTACACCGGGATCTGAAGCCGTCCAACATCCTGCTCACGCCGCAGGGCCAGCCGAAAATCACCGACTTCGGCCTGGCGAAACGGCTCGACCAACAATCCGCTAACACGCACACCGGCGACATCATGGGCACTCCCAGCTACATGGCGCCGGAGCAGGCGGCAGGCAGGAGCAGGGCCGCCGGCCCGGCCAGCGATGTCTATGCACTGGGCACCATCCTTTATGAACTGCTGGCCGGCCGGCCGCCCTTCCGGGGCCACAGCCAGATGGACACGCTGGACCAGGTCCGCTTCAAAGAGCCAGAGCCGCCGGTCAAGTGGAACCCCAAACTGCCGCGTGATCTCCAGACGATCTGCCTTACCTGTCTCCAAAAAGAGCCGTGGAAGCGCTATGCCAGCGCCGAAGCCCTGGCCGAGGACCTGCGTGCCTTTCTGGCTGGCGAGCCCATCCAGGCCCGGACGGCCAGCGCCTGGGAGAAGCTGGTGAAATGTACGCAACGGTGGCCGGCGCTGACCCTGTTGGCCGGCATCTGCGTCGTCGCCGCCGTCGGCCTCCTCGTGGGCGGCCTGTGGTACAGCGCCTTTACCGTCAGCGCCATCGCCGTCCTCAGTCTGTTGATCGGCGGCGGGTGGTACAACGGCCGCCTGCAAGCCGCCCTCCGCGACAGCAAGCAGCACCACGCCTTGGCCGAGCGGCACGTCGAACGCCTGCACTTGGTGCTGGAAAACACGCGCCGGTTGATCAGCGCCCCGGACCTGGACGCGCTTTTGCACCTGATCAGCGAGATCACCACGTGCCTGGCTAACGCCGAGCGCTGCACCATCTACCTCGTGGATGCCGACAAGCGCGAGGTATGGTCCAAGGTCGCGCTAGGGGACGGCGTGGGAGAAATCCGGCTGCCGGTTGGCGTCGGCATCGCGGGCGCCGTCGCCGCCAGCGGCGACCCGATCAACCTCTCCGACGCTTACGCCGATTTCCGGTTCAATCCCGAGATTGACCGGCGGACCGGCTACACCACCCGCAACCTCCTGACCTTTCCGATGACCGATCAGAACGGCCGCATCCTGGGCGTCTTTCAAGTCTTGAACAAGCGGACCGGGCCGTTCGTGGCCGAAGACGTCGAGTTGCTGGCGTTGCTGACGGAATCGGCCGCTGTGGCCGTCGCCGCCGCGGAAATGGGCCGAAAATGGTCGGTCCAGCAAACGCCGATTCCGCCCCCTGCTGTCGGGTAGGCCAACCTTTTCGGAAGAAACCCCTGCAAGTCATCACTGAAGTGCGGCGGAGGGGTCGCCTTGGGACCACTCAGGCTCGGAACTGGCGAAGCGGGATCGACATCGACCCGGCCGCCTCGTTCCGGCTTCGGGGCGACGGCGGCAGTGACGAGCTGGAGTTTTAGGTTTACGACAACTCCGGCGGCCACGTCCATTTCCTGACCGCCTTGCTGGACGGCGGCGATGGCTGGCACCGTTACGCCAAGACCGCCAACGTCAGCGTGGTCAAATGCGAGGGCCTGCTGTACGCCGAGCCCTCCACCATGATGACATTTTGATTAACAACTCTTTGCCAAACCATGAAAAGATAGGAGAAGAGTATGTTCCAACAAACGAGGTTCCTCTGCCATGGGTAGCCTTTCTCCCAATCCTTGGTGTTGTATGCACGTTTGTCTCCTGTGGACAAGAGCGTGTCTCTGCCCGCTTTTGCTTCGGGGGATGAACGCTCAGCAGAAAAGATTAAAGATTTTTCCGGCCAACGTGTTCGGTTAGGCCGCGAATCTTGTTCCATTCCATAACGAGTCTTTCCCAAACCATGAACAGAAAGGACAAAAAACAAAAAACATGCAACGCAATCTTGAAGTCGAAGCGCTCGAGGACCGGTTGCTGGCGACGGCCAACCTCGTCCCCCTGCCGGTCCCGCCTATGAATCTGACGAACCCGGTGCAGGCGATGGCCTCCTCGGTGTCGTCCGACTTGGCCGAACATGACGGCAGCCGGGCCGGTTCCGGGCCTCAATTCGGTATGAGGACCAACCACAATGAAACGTTGGTGTGCGATTGTGGGCGCCGGACAAGAACCCGCCGCGCTCGGAGGAAATGAACGGCCGAAGCCGTCTGCGCGAACGGCCGGCCAGCGAAAAGCTGGCCGATTTGATGACAATCCACTCGCCCGCAACGCAACCTTGTTCCAAACAAAGGAGACAACTGTGCTAGCTTTCTTGAGGAAATGGCATCAGGCAAAACGCCTTCCACACCGGGGCCGCAACAATACTTTTATTCCGCGGCTGGAAGCCCTGGAAAACCGCCTGGTGCCATCCGCCGCCGACCACATCTGGCTGGAAACCGCCGGCGGGATCAACACCCTGTTCATCCAGGGCACCAACCTGGACGATTCGGCCAGCGTGCAGGTTGACGCCAAGGCGTTGGTGGTTTACCTGGACTGCGGGACCGGCGAGCATTACACGGTGAAATACAAGCCGAACATAGACCTCATCGTCTTTTCAGGCCTGGATGGCAATGACACGTTTGTCAACAACACTTCCATAGCCTGCTATGCCGAGGGGGGACTGGGCAACGATGTCCTCATCGGCGGAGGGGGAGCTGACGAGCTTTTCGGCGAATGGTCGATGTGGGGCGACACCGAGGTAGGAGGCGACGACCAACTCTTTGGCCGGGGCGGGGACGACATGCTGTGGGGCAACTTCGGCAACGACAGCCTGTACGGCGGCGCCAACAATGACTGGGTCGTCGGCGGTCGGGGCAACGACTTCCTGTTTGGCGAAGGTGGCTTCGACCGTGTGCGCGGCGGGGACGGCGATGACTACCTCGACGGCGGCGCCGACGGCATCGCCGACGAGCTGTGGGGCGGCCCAGGCAGGGACCGCTTCAAAAGCGAGATGGTCTATAGCCCTGCCTATCCCGGTGCGAGTTGGGGGATCATGTGGAACGTGGATTGGCCCAAAGACTTCAACACAGCGGAAATGGATAGTTACGTTTGAACCCTGAGAAAGGAGCATGCCATGATTCGTTTTCTTTCCAAAGTTGGGCGGCATCTAAAGTCGCTTGTTCCCGCGGCAAAAGACAGCCGCCGCCGCGGTCGCCCGGCCCGGCCGACCCAGACCCGGTTGTTCGTCGAACCGCTTGAAGA
>CAZFGM010000582.1:0-4781 GCA_964518515.1 uncultured Alcaligenaceae bacterium
GATCGCGGCCCCATCGGAAAGGGGGGAAGGGGTCTTTATCTAATCCAATTCAGTCTGGAGCCGCCTTATCAATCCGCCAGCTACCGGCAGACGAGTTGGAACTTGTCAAAGACCCGGTTTCCCTTCAACAGCGAATGATCTACTTTCGCGGACCCAGCGCCGGTCCTTTGCGCTCGACGGGGCGTTCGAGCCAGATCCGTGTCGTGTCCAGATCCTGCCGGCGCACCGGGGTGGGGCCCGTCGGGTACGGCCAGAACTTGGGGTCGCTTTTGGAAAGGGCGAGGTAGCCCGTGTTCAGCCGTTTTTGCTCCGCGGCGTAAGCGTACGCTTCCGCCAGGCTCACCCGGCCGTCGCCGTTGGCGTCCGCGCCTTTCGCCTTGGCCAGGGCCTCGTGGACGCAGGAGAAGAAAATGCCGCCGCACTTCTCATCGGCATTGCACGAGGCGAAGACCACGGCCGCCGCCGGCACCGCCTTCAGGGCCGCGCCGCCGTGGCAGGTTTCCAGCAGCAGGACCACGCAGCCCTTCACCGGCTTGAGCCAACCCTGGAGTTCCGCCCAGGGCCCGTCCCGCAGGTAGCAGCCGCGGGCGGCGTGGCCGCAGATCGCGATGAATACCAGGTCGTTGTCACCCGCCTTGGCCGCCACGCGGCGCAGGGCGGCCTCGACCGCCGCGCGGCTCGGCTCCACCTCCTCGATGTGCTTGGCGTCGAACCGGCAATGCTGCAGAAGCGTTGGCTTCATGGCCCGGCCATTCTCGATGAGCACGGCGAAACGCTGGCCCGCGTCGAGCTTCGCCAGACGCTGCGGGGCGGCGGTGGTCCCGTGAGCGATCGCGCCGCCGCCGACTGCGCGCGCTCCGGACCCCGCCGCCGGAGGCATTGCTTCCTGGGCGGCGGCCGCCGGAGCGCGAAGGGCCAGCACCGAGAATACGATAGCCCACGCCAAGCGGCGCGGATTCAGAAAAGGGAGGCTTGTGATCACGCGGCACCTCAGATCGAAAGGGACCGTGGAAGATGCTTACAAGGAAGAACACAAGGACAGCAATACTTGAAAAAGAGAGGCCGTCAATGCTGTCTGCCCCTAAATCCCCGCCGCGTCGTAAAACTCCAGAAACATCGGCTCCTCGCCCCGGTAGTCGTCCGTCAAGGAATACGTGCCCATCACGGCCAGGGGCGGCGAGTAGACGTGCAGGGTAATCAGGTTGGCCTGGCCGGGCTGCAAGTTGGAGACCTGGTGAATGTCCAGGTCTTCGCTGGCCACCACGCCGCCCGGGCCAACGTCGCGCGAGAAATTGGCCTTGATCAGGCCGTTGGCGGCAAACTCGAACAGCGTCTCCGTCATCGTGCCGTGCAGCACGCGGACCCCGCAACTCGAGCCCCGGTGGTCGTGAATCGGCGAGCGCTGGCCGTTCTTCCAGCACAGCACCCAGACGTTGTACCACGGGCCGCCGCGGACCAGGTTGCGCCGGTAGGTGCGGTCGGCGAACTTGACATGGGCCGACACGTCGTCGGCGTCCATGTCAAGCTCCGCCAACTCGGCTTTCAATTCGTCCAGGGATGCCCGGTCCCGCAAGGCGTCCAGATAGGTGAACAGTTCCTTAAGGGTTTTGGCCATGGCCCACCCCCTTTCGGCTGGGAATATTTCTAGGATACCGTCTGTTCCAGGGGAAGCAAGTCCCGGTTGGATCGCTCAATTGGCAATTGGCATATGGCAATTGGCATTTGCCGGACGTGATCTTCTCGGCAAGAGCGATGTCCCCCAAATTGCCAAATGCCAATTACCAATTGGCAATTAAAGATTGGATCACCCCAGCCGTGCCACCGGCCCGGCCTGCAAATCGCGCACCTCCAGCTCGACCCGGCGAAAGCCTTGCCATTCATTCAGTCGCGGCGTGAACGCCAGACAGCACTGGCCGCCGGCCGACAGCAGTTCTTCCAGCCGGTCGCCCATGCTGAAGGCGATGGCGCGGAAGTCGCGTCCCCCTTGGCGGACGCGGAAGCTGAGATGACGGTCGCCGCCGCCGACCCGGCGCGGCTCGCCCACGATCTGCAAGGCCCCCGTCAGAAACAACGGCTGCGGATTGCCGGCGCCGTACGGTTCGAGATGCGTCAGGGCTTGCACCAAGCCCGGTGTCAGGGCGGCCAGGGGCACTTCGGCGTCGAGCAGCAACGGCCGCGGAGCGGGGTCGGGGCCCAGAATCCGATCGGCCACGGCAAAAAACCGCTGGCGAAACGCCGCGATAGCCGGCGGGTCGATGCGGAAGCCGGCGGCGGCGGCGTGGCCGCCGTGACTCAGCAAATCGCCGGCGCATTCCGCCAGGGCCTCGTGCAGCGGGAACCCTGGAATCGACCGTCCCGAGCCCAGGGCGGTTTCCGCTTCGCGCAGGGCAATCAGCAAGGCGGGCCGGCCATATAAATCCACGAGCCGGCTGGCCACGATGCCGACCAGGCCCGGATGCCAGTGCGGACTGGACAGCACCAGGGCGGGTGTCCCGTTGCAGGATTCGGCCTGTTCACGGGCCTCGCTGAGGATGCGGCGTTCCAGCGTTTGCCGTTGCTGATTTTGCTCTTCCAGGTAGTTGGCGAGTTGCTTGGCACGGTCCGCCGATCGCGTGGTCAACAGCTCGACCGCCAGGCGGGCGGTGCCGAGCCGGCCGGCGGCATTGAGGCGCGGCCCCAGGCCGAAGCCGATGTCCATGGCGTCCAGGTTCGGCTTCTGGTGCAGTCCGGAGCGCTCCAGGAGCGCTTGCAATCCCAGGATCGGATGGCGCCGCAGGCGAGCCAGGCCATGGCGCACGAAGATGCGGTTCTCATCGCTCAACGGCACCACGTCCGCCACGGTCCCCAGCGCCGCCAGGGTGACCCCGTCGAGCAAGGCTTCGCGGAACGGCGGCGTCACCTTGTCGCTGCCGCAATGGCGCTTGGCCACGGCCCAGGCCAGCTTGAAGGCCACCCCGGAGCCCGACAGCTGTCCGAAGGGATAGGCCGCCTCGGGCAGGCGCGGATGGACCAGGACAGCGGCGGCCGGCAACGGGCCGCGCGGTTCGTGATGGTCGGTGACGATCAGTTCCAGGCCCAGGCGGCGGGCTTCTTCCGCCTCGGCGAAACCGCCGATGCCGCAATCCACCGTGACCACGACCCGCGTGCCGGCTTGGGCCAGCTCGCGCAGGGCTTCGCTATTGAGGCCGTAGCCTTCTTTCAGGCGATGGGGAATGTGGTAGCAAACCTCGGCGCCGGCCAGACCCAGGATATTCAGAAGGATGGCGGTTCCGGTGACGCCATCGACGTCGTAATCGCCGTAGATGCAAATCTTGCGTTTGTCGCGGACGGCTTGCAGCAAGCGTCCGGCCGCCTCGGACACGCCGGGTAGGCGTTCCGGTTCATACAAGCCGCCGAGCGGCGCGGTCAAGAACCGGCGGGCCGGATCAGGCTCGCGCAGCTCGCGGTTGAGCAAGAGCTGGGCCACGATGGGCGAAACATTCAGCGCCCGCGCCAGGCCGTCGATGGCCCCGCGGTCGTGCGGCAAGAGTCGCCAGAGCTTGGCGGTGGATTGCATGGGTCGGATCCTTCCCTTTAGCCAGTCGGCAGTTTGCAGTTGGCAGTGGGCAGTCGGCAGGAAAAGCAGTTCCAACTGCCAATATTTCCCTCGGGGTCCGTGGCGTAGACAACCCCCATTTCTCTTGACGCCATTTTAAGAAACCATTGCCTTTTCTCCAGTGTGTTTTGGTGACGGATGCGGCGAAACTCGTTAAATCCTTTCCTGATCCCCTTATCCGGGTGCGAGTTCGAGGTTGAAGGGCGCGCCAGGCGGCGGCGGTCGGACCGGCGTTTTCTTGAACTGGCCCGCGAAATGTTGGCTGGAGGCACCGAAGTGCATTGGCGGGGCGCGGTTGGGCGAGCTTTTACGCTCTAATGTTGGAGTGCCGCGAAGCTCTGTTTCGCTGGGGTTTTCCTATGCCGCCGCGGGACAATGTGCACACCTGGGATCGCCTGCGCTGCACCTTTCCGGCTGACCCGGATTTGAAAACCATCGGTTGGGGCCTGGACAAATTGGGGCGGCTTCGCAATGGGGCGGATTATGATTTGTCCGCGCTACCGGCTTTTGCGGAACTCCTCAGTGCCCCGCAGCCCGCAGCCTGACCACGGCGGATGTTGGCGGCGATTTCGCCCTGGACGATATTTCCTTCATTGGCCCCGAAGTCGCCCCCATCCCTGAGCCTTCGGCAATGGTGCTGGCTTTACTTGGCGGCGTCGGCTTGCTCGGCTGGGGCAGGTTGCGGCGAAACCGGCCGCCGGCCGTTGGGGCGGTCCCCAACATGTCGTCGGGCAGGTAGAATAATCAAGCGGGGGATAGTGGGACGCCGCGAACCCCGGAAGCCTTGTCGGGCTCCCCCGCTTTTCCCTGCCCCGGCAAGGCCGCCGGGTTTTTCGATTTCTGGGGAAGGACGGCCGGGAAATCGGCGACGTGGCCCTGTCGCATCGGGTTGTCGCTCTGGCAAAACTGGCCGGTGTCCGGTTGACCATGAAATCGCTTCGGAAGGGTTTCGGTTGCCGTTACGCGGCCAAGGTCTCGGCCCACATCCTTCAACGCTTGATGCGGCATAGCAGCATCAAGGTGACCATGGATTATTACGCCAATGTGGACGATGCGGTTGAGGAAGCGGTCCTGGGGGCGGAACGTAACGGGTGCGTAACATTCCGGCTTTCAGGATTGCAGGTCAGGACGGCGAATCGTCTGAAAAGCCCTTGCAGGTCAATGACTTGTAACCCGCTCCCACTTC
>CAZFGM010000583.1:0-4779 GCA_964518515.1 uncultured Alcaligenaceae bacterium
TGCGGACGGACAGGAATGTCCGTCCTACGGAGGTAAGTTATTTCCTGCCGCTCGCCTTAGGAGAACCTCGGCCAGGGACGGCCGAGCGCACGAAGAGGTAACGGCCATGTGGTACTACAATCCGGACCACCCGTTGCGGCGGTTGTTTGCCGGCTTGACCGAACACGCCTTCCTGGAAACGTTGGGCATGGGTGATCCGCGCCTGATCGACTACCTGTCGGTCATGCTGTCGCGGTTCGTCCACATGGATGCCCTGCTGCGGCTGCGGTCGGCGGCGGGACGGCAGCTGGAAGAGGTGGCCGACATGCTCATGGAAGCCGAGAACCTGCCGGCCCAGGGCCGCACCAGCCGCGAGTTCCATCGCCACATCGGCGACTACACCCTGTTCTGGACCGGCGTCTATCCCGAGGCCCTCCAGCGGTTGCGCTCGGTCTTGCGCAAGGATCACTTCATCGATTATTGCGAGCAGGGCAAGCGTTCGTACTACATCGCCAGCACCTTCGCGGACGATCCGTACCGCGAGGAAGCGCCGGTGTTGCGCCGCTTGAGCGAGCAGTTTGAATTGTGCGCCTACGGCTTGAGCCAGGTGCGCCGCGAGTGGGAACGGGCGCAAGCCGGCTATCAAATGTGAGGCGGGATTTCAGGAGGACCTGGAAAAAGTTTTTTTCGCAACCGCAATCAACATGCGCAAGGCGTCGTTTACCGCCTGATCGCTGGGAAAAGCAGCGGCCACATCAGGTGCCAACAAAATTAAATTGGTCCCTTTCTTGTAGCGTTCCGCATATTTACCCCGAATCCCCTGGCGAATCAAAGCGGGGTCATATTCAGATCGAAGTTCATCTTTGGTCCTATTATTCTTCTTCATAGGCCCTTCTTTCTTGAGGTGTCGCTTTTCGTGCGCTAATAATACGATTTCGGTCGCCACGATCGGTGTGAGACACAATAAGCACTCGATTTCGCCTGGATGTTCCAATGGTAATAAAACGATCTTCCTCAATGGAATGGTCCGGATCGGGGAAAGTTCTCGAAAGCGAGTCGCCAAAAACGGTTTCGGCTTCAACAAAAGATACTTTATGTTTGCGGAGGTTTGTGGCAGCCTTTTGTTCGTCCCACTCGAACTCCATATTCTAATCCTCCCACGGCGGCACGAAGTCGGCCAAATATAGTTGGGCGGGTTGCCGGCCGTCGCGCGTCGAGGTCCACATGAGCCAGCGGCCGTCCGGGCTGAACACCGGCAACACGTCGGCGCCCGGGGCAAAGGTCAGGCGCACTTGCTTGCCGGTTTCGATGTTCATCCAGTACAAGTCATAATTCGGCCGCCCGGCAACTTTGTGATTGGCGGCCGTGTAGATGATGTGCCGGCCGTCCTTGTACCAGAAGGGGGCCCAGAAGACCCAGTTTAAATCGCCGGTCAGGGCCTTCTCGCCGGTGCCGTCGGCGTTGATGACGTAGAGCTGCAAGTGGTGTTCCTTCTTGCGGTCGCTGCGAAAGACGACCTTCTTGCCGTCGGGTGAAAAGAACGGCCCGCCGTTGTAGCAGTTCGGCGCTTTGGTAAGCTGGCGGACGTTATTGCCGTCGGCGTCCATGATGTACAGCTCCAGGTTTTTTTCGCCCGACCGGTTCGAGCAAAAAACGATGTGCTTGCCGTCGGTCGAGTACGATCCCTCGGCGTCGTAGCCCTTGGCAGTGGTGAGGGCTTTCAGGGCGGAGCCGTCCAGATTGCTTTCGAAGATGTCCATGTGCGGGTCGAAATCCCACAGGTAGCGGCGGCGTTTCTTGGTTTTTTGCTCCTCGGCGCGGATTTTGAATTCGCCGGCATAATGGCTCTTGGCCTGGGGATCGCGGTGGCTGGAAGCAAAGATGATCTTCTTGCCATGGGGATGAAAATAGCCGCAGGTGGTCTTGCCGACGCCCGGGCTGACCCGGCGAAACGTGCCGGTTTCCAGCTCCTGGACAAAAATCTGGTAGAACGGATTTTCCCCCTTTTCCTCGGCCTGAAAGATGATGTGTTTCTGGTCGGGCGAGAAATACCCCTCGCCGGCGCGGGCAAAATCGCGCGTTACCTGGCGAATATTCCTGAGGTAAGCCGATTCCTGTTTTTTCCAATCCTCCGCGGGTTGGGTCAGCGCCCACCAGGCCAGCACGCTCCACATTGTCGGCTCCTTTGTCAGGAAACCCTTGATTGCCTGTCGAAACACTACCATTATAGCAGGCAGGAGTCCGAGCCGGAAGCGTGAGCGACGGGACCAGCCCAGCCGTCGCTCACGCTTCCGGCTCGGAAACTCCTACTCGGAGCAATCATGGACATTCTCAATAATCCGCCCCAGTGGTTGAAAGATTTGTTGCCCGAGGGCACTCTGCCGTGGAGCTGGTGGGTCATTCTCGGGTTCGGCGGTCTAGTTGCTCTTCTCCTGCTATGGGCGCTGGCCAGCAAGTTTACCGGCCTGTTCGGCAGAAAGATCAAGCCGCCAAAAGATGACCTGGAAGAAGAGCTGGAATCGATTCCCCCGGCGGCGCCGAGCACCGGTGACCGCCGCCTGACGATCGATGGCGTTCCTGTGCGCTTGCGGCTGGTGGTGGCGGCCCCCGCCGGCGCCGAAGGCAAGATCAATCCCCAGGCCGTCACCAAGCTGCTCGATCGCGTGGTGGTCGGCTTGGGGACCATCGCCGAGAACGATCAACCGCGGGTGCGCCTCTGGCCCATGCAGTACAGCTACGAAGGCTTCGCCAAACTGTTCCATCGCAACACGCCGATCCCCGAGGGCGAGAACGAGCCGAGCCGCTGGGTGCTGGTGTGCGGCCGGGCCAAGCTCGGCGACCGCCAGGTCATGCTCGGCCTGGGCCTGCAGGCGATCAAGCCCACCACCATCGGCCGCCGCACGCTTAAAACGCATGAATGGGCCGAGACGTTTCGCATCAAGACGCGCGAATGACAAGAAAAACGTAGGCCCTAATCTTCGGCGTCGGGTTCCGGGAGAATGCCGGTCAAGACGGCGGTGCGCATTTCTTCGGGGCTGGCGTCCCAGGCGGCATTGTAGGTAGCTTCCAAAGGCACCTTGATGTGCATGCCGGTCGCCAAAAAGAGGGGCATATCCGGCAGAGGGTCGCCGACGGCGATCGGTTCGACATAGGCCGCCCGCTCGCCGCCGGTTTCATAAGAGACGAGAATGCGGTCCTTGCCCGGTGGGAAAGAAAAATCCTCTTCGTGAATCTCGTCCCAAATCACCTTGTGCATGCCGAAGGGATCGCGGGCCGTCGGCGGAAAGAGATCGACGAGCAGGACGTGAATTCCCTGGCGCAGGAAAGCGACGATCTTGTCCACAAAGTCGCGCAGGGCCGCCCGGCTGTCCTTGTTTCTCGGCGACATGATTTCGATGACGGCGATGATTCGACCGAGGTGATGTTTGACGACAATGCGGTTGGCCCGGCCGAAATGGATTTCCTTGGTGGTTCGGCGGACAATCTTCGTGACCGGGCGCTCCAGGGTAAGAGTTGCGGCCACTCCCGCGCCGCGCGTCGTTCTGCTTTCCACCGTCAACACATCCGCTTCCCGAGGGCCGGCGCGCTGCTCGACCAGGGCGGACATGCCTTTTGGCAGCAGGCCGCGATTCAAGCAGCGGGCAATCTCGATCGACCAATCTTGATGGAAATGATGAAATAACCCCGATGGCACACGGGTCCAATCGTGAACCGGCATGGTTTCTCCCTCCTTCCCATTGACCAACCAGGAACGGATACATTATAGCAGGATGATCAACATCCTTCTAAAGAAAGGATTTTGATACCACCGGCCAGATCGGCAGCGGATTGGGCCAGCTCGATTCTCGCTGTCAGGTTTCCGTAATATTAAGGAAACGATTTCGGATTGGTTTCGGATTTCGGATTTCGGATTTTTCATGGATCAGGCGATTCAGGTAACCGGCTTGGCCTTTGCCTATCCGGGCGGTCCGCAAGCGCTCGACGGCGTGGATTTTCAGGTGAGCGTGGGGGAAAGCATAGGCCTGGTCGGTCCCAATGGCGCCGGCAAGACGACCCTGTTTCTGTGTCTGGCCGGCGTGTTACCGATCCGCTCGGGCATGGCCCGGCTGGCCGGGCTCGATCCGGGGGTGCCGGCCCAGCGCCGACGTTTGCCGGCCAAGCTCGGCATCGTCTTTCAGCACAGCGACGATCAGCTGTTCCACACCACGGTGTTCGACGACGTGGCCTTCGGCCCGCTCAACCTGGGTTTGCCGGCGGCAGAAGTCCGCCGCCGCGTGGCCGACGCCCTGGCCCGCGTCGGCCTGACCGGCTTCGACGAGCGCGTGCCGTTTCATCTGTCCGGCGGGGAAAAACGCCGCGCCGCCCTGGCCGGCGTTCTGGCCATGCAGCCGGACCTGTTGCTGTTGGATGAGCCGTCGATGTTTCTCGACGCCCGCGGCCGCCGCGACCTCATTCACTTCCTTGGCCAGCTGCCGGTCACCAAGATCATCGCCTCGCACGATCTGGAAATGATTCTGGAAGCGTGCACGCGGGTGCTGCTTCTGGATCGCGGCCGGCTCATCGCCCAGGGCCCGGTCCGCGAAGTGCTCGCCGATGCGGTCTTGCTGGCCGCCCATGACCTGGAAGTGCCCCACAGTTTGCGCAGGGGATAGAGGAGGGAAGATGGAGGATAATGCGGGCAATTCATGGTTCCCTTCTTGCGGGCGGCTTTCGGGGCGTTAGAATGAGGTTCCTATTCGAAAAAACTAACATCGCCCGCGGGTCATCGCGCCGGCTTTTACGTCCATTAAGATAGAGGCC
>CAZFGM010000584.1:0-4777 GCA_964518515.1 uncultured Alcaligenaceae bacterium
GAAGCGCAAAAAACCGATTCGCCGCGGCACATCATCGACCGCGTGCAAAAAGACCTCCGCCAATTCCGCGATAGCCAGCAACTCGACCAGGTGGTGGTCATCAACGTTGCCTCGACCGAGCCGCCCTTTCCCCTGGAAGATGCCCATGCCAGCCTGGAAAAATTCCTGCCCGCCCTGGAGAAGCGGCCAGCCCTGGCGCCCGCCAGCAGCCTGTACGCTTGGGCGACCCTCGATCTGGGCTGGCCGTACATCAATTTCACGCCTTCGCTGGGGGCGAGTTTTCCCGCCGCCATCGAGCTGGCCCACGAGCGCAACACGGTCTGCGGCGGCAAGGACGGCAAGACCGGCGAGACGCTGCTTAAATCCGTGCTCGCGCCGATGTTTGCCGCCCGCAACCTCCGCATCCTGAGCTGGGTCGGCCACAACATCTTCGGCAACCGCGACGGCCTGGTCCTCGACGATCCCGCCAACAAGGCCTCCAAGATCAAGACCAAGGACCAGGTCATTTCCTCCATCGTCGGCTACAAGCCGCAAACCCACGTGTCCATCGAATACATCGAATCGCTCGACGACTGGAAAACGGCGTGGGACCACATCCATTTCCAGGGTTTCCTCGGCGTGAAGATGACGCTGCAATTCACCTGGCAAGGCTGCGATTCGCTGCTGGCGGCGCCTTTGGTTCTGGACCTGGCCCGCCTGGCCCTGCTGTCCCAGCGCCGCGGCGAAACCGGCATCCTCCGCCACCTGGCCTGCTTCTTCAAGAACCCGATGGGAGTCGAGGAACACGATTTCTTCAAACAGTGGCGGATGCTGGAAGAGTACGTACAGAAGGCACCTTAATGGAATCGCGAAACCGACTACCGCGCCCCCTGCCGGACAGGTAGAATAGTACCTTCGAATCCAACGGCTACGGAGGCACGAGGGTAATGTCCGTCACCATTGCAGGCGTCGTCAAAAACGGAGTCGTCGTTCCCAAGGAACCCCTGCCCGAAGGGGCACAGGTCGAAATCCGCCTTAACGAGGGACCGTTGGATATCCCGCCGGAACGGAAAGAGGAATCGGCGGCTTGGCAGCAGGCCAGCGGTTGCACTGCCGACATGGAAGCAGAGGGAGAACCTTTCCCTGCGCCGCGCCCGACGCCGGCCGAATTGCGGAAGATGCCGCGGGAACAACGCCAGGCCATCCTGGCCGCGGCAGCGGAACTGGCGGCGGAGGATTATCGCTCCGACAAGGAATTGACCGGCTTTGAGGCTTTCAGCGAGGAAGAACTGGATGACGACGAACCCGACTCCCGTTAGGGGCGAGGTCTGGCGGATCAGGTTCGACCCTGCCGAAGGCGACGAGATCAAGAAGGTTCGGACGGCCGTTGTCATCAGTGAAAACGCTATTGGTCGTCTGAAACTGAAGATCGTCGTCCCAATAACGGAGTGGAAACCAAGGTATGCAAATTATCCTTGGTTCGTCCATTTGGCCCCAACGCCAACCAACGGTCTGACCAAGGACTCGGGGGCCGACGCCTTCCAGGTGAAGTCCGTTTCGGAAACCCGTTTCCTCAACCGGCTGGGCGAGTTGACGGCTAACCAGCTGGATGATGTCGCCAATGCCATCGCTATTTGCGTCGGTGCTCCTTGACTGCGGCATGGCCATCCGGTAGTCCCTCGGGTACAAAGTACGTTCACCAGCGGGTTGGTCGAAATCCAAAGTTTGAGTTCCCATGAAACTCGCCTTCAGCACCAATGCCTATCTGAAATTCTCTTTTGCCGAGGCGGTGCGGCGGTTAGCCCAGATCGGTTACCACGGCATCGAGATCATGGCCGACGTGCCGCACGCCTGGCCGGCCTATCTTTTGGAGGAACAGAAACAAGCAATTCGCCAGGCCCTGGCCGACAACCGCCTGGAAATCTCCAACATCAATGCGTTCATGATGAACGCCATCAACGATCCGCGGCAAAAATACTGGCACCCGTCGTGGATCGAGCCGGACCGGCACTACCGGCAGATTCGCATCGAGCACACCAAGCGGGCCCTGACCCTGGCTCGAGAGTTGGGCGGCAAATGCATCACCACCGAGCCGGGCGGGCCGGTCGAGCCGGGGCAATCGTGGGCGGCTGCCCTGGCGCTCTTTGTCGAGATGCTCAAGCCGGTTGCGGAACATGCGGAAAAGGAAGGCGTCCTTTTGCTCGTCGAGCCGGAACCGGGGCTATTGGTCGAGACGGCGGATCAGTTTCTGGAATTGATGCGGCACATCGATTCGCCGGCGGTGGCGTTGAATTTCGACATCGGCCACTTTTACTGCGTTGGCGACGATCCGGCGACGACGGTGCCGCGCCTGGCCAAGTACACGCGGCATTATCACCTCGAGGATATCGCCGCCACGCGCGTGCACCATCACCTGGTTCCGGGGGAAGGCGCCATTGATTTTGCCGCCACGCTGCGGGCCATTCGGGCGACCGGTTACCAGGGCTGGATAACGATCGAGCTGTATCCTTACGTGGATGATCCCGATGCGGCGGCCCGGACCGCCCTGGCGCGGGTAGAAAAGATTTGGACCTCCATTGCCAATTGCCAATTACCAATTGCCAATTGAAAATTATCCATGGGCAATTGGTCTCCCCCCTCCTCCATCTCACAAACCAGGCAAACTTTTCCGCAGGAACGCGTTGTAGCCATTGTATGGCAAGGAAGGGAAGCAACGGTCTTTCCGGAAATTCCGCGCCCTCGGCAAGGCTCGCATAACAGGCAAAGTTGCTAAAGCTGGCAGGCCCCGCCTTCCGACATAAAGGATGATCCGACCCAAGGACGGCGTCGGGGGAAGCGGGGCCCCAGCTGCCCCGCCGGGAAGCGCAGCGGCAGGGAAGCCGTTGGCTCCCCAGGCCTTGGGCCGGCGCCCACGGGTAGATACCCGCGGGTGCCGGTTGAGAGGCCGCGGTTTTTTTCAAGGAGACTAACGTGGGCCATACTTTCGTTTTCTTGACCTTTCTGGCCGCCCAGAGCCCGGAGGTGATTTCCTATCCCGAAACCGGCAACTGCGATTGCCAGTCGAGCGGTTTGGCCGGCCGCCTGGCCACGTGGGGACGGCCGCTGTCCGAGCGGTCGCGACCCGGCTTGATCCAGCGCATTCGGGAATGGTTCGGCCGCGGCGACACCGGGCACGGAGATTGCGCCTGTCAGGGGCAGACCATTCCCCACCAACTCGGCCAGCAGCCGGCGGCGTTCCCGTCGGTGCAAACGGCCGGCCGTCCGGCCACGCCGCAAACCCGCGAGCCGGAACTGGCCCGGCCCGTCGCCGCAGTCCAGTTCCGCCCGCAACCGGTGGCCCAGCCCTCGAAGATCAATCCGCGCCTGATCGACAAGATCGGCCACGAGGACGACTATAGCTGGATCACCGGCCAGCTCGATCACGCGAACGGCCGCTGGATCATCCGCTATGCCACGCCCGACACGGTCGATCGTTTCGGCGGCCAGGTCATTCTGGCCCCGGGCCTGGACATGGGCAGCCTGCGGCCCGGCGATCTCGTCTCGGCCACCGGCCAGGTCCTGGGCGCCGGTTCGTCCGGCACCCTCTATCGCGCCGTGTCGATCAACCTGGTCGAACGCGAATAACCGTTTGTCCATCAGGAAAACCGCGGGCGATTTTTTGCCAGCGCAGCCTGGGGGCATTGCCGCGGTCGTGGCCTTGGCGATTTTACTCCGCGCGGACAAGATTGATTGGTTCCTGGTTGCGGCTTTAGGCTCGGTTCAAAACCGCTATTTTTCCCTTGTTGGCCTACTCAAACTGACTTGGCCAACAAGGGATCTGATCCGGAAAGTAATACGAGGGAAGGTTTTGCATCGAGCCTGACCGGCCTTGTTGGCCAACTGGCCGCGGTGCTGGCCCCAGCTTCATCCGCCGATCAAGGAGCGGATTGCCCGGCTGGAGGCTGGAGGCGCTGGTGAAGTGATACTTATTTGGCTGGGGCGGTCAACCAGGTGGGGGCCGAAACCCCCATGGCTTCCACCAGGCGAGTGATGGTGAGCAGCGAACATTCAATTTTTCCGGTTTCCAGGGCGGCGAGGATGCCTTCTTCGATCCTGCCGGCACGAGCCAAGTCTTCCTGGGACCAGCCGCGTTTGTGCCGCAACTGTGCCAATTCCCGGCCCACCCGTTTTGCCCAGAGGGCCGCCCGGCGGGTAACATAGGCCCGGTAATCCACATCCGTGGCGGCGCGAATCACATCGCTGGGAATTTCTTCGGCTCCGTTGCCGTTGGCTTTATTGTTTTTCCTCGGCACCAGGAGAGCTCCGCGCGTATCGGCATCAACCGCCACGCGCTTCCAATCGGGCTGGCTTGACCGACTGCCCCATAAGACATGGACGGAGACCTCACGAACATCGTGATTGTCGAACCAAACCCGGACCTTGCCCTGGGTCGGAAGGTATTCCACCGTGTCCAACAGGAAATAATCGCCGCGATTCCATGTGGGCTTGAGGCTCATGCCAAATCACTCCTCAAGGATTCATCTGTTGCCAAGCCTCCAATAACTCTTCAAGGTGAGTCTGGATCAGAGCAAGGCCCGCTTTCGGTAATCGGTTTCCCGCGCTTTGAACCAACGGTTGAAGACTAACCTCCGCGGCTTTGGTTCCATTCCAATAGACATGGCAATGGGGTGGGTTGTGATCATGGCCATACACGTAAACGCTGTACTTTCCCTCCTTGACAATGCATGGCACAACCACCACCTCCTCATGTTTCGCCCCAGTTGAAATTGGAAAATTGCCTCCGTTGGGTTAGCATAGT
>CAZFGM010000585.1:0-4769 GCA_964518515.1 uncultured Alcaligenaceae bacterium
CTTTTTTCGGCGGGTTTTCGGGGATTCCTCTTGTTTCCGGCCCGGAACTGGATACAAATAGAGGGTTCCCGCCGGGGATATTAATTTCCTGCTTTTTCCGGGTTTTCCGGGAGGACAAAACATGACTGGCTGGCGTTTTTTGGGTGCCCTGCTCTTGGTGGCCGGGGTCTTAACTCTGGTCGGCTCCGTCTTCGCGGGCGAGGAAAAACTCGAATGGAAGGCTTTCGACAAAGATAAAATGGCCAAGACCTTCTACCAGATCCTGGAAACCAAAACCAACCAAACCATGACGGTCAACAATATGGAGGTCAAGCAGGAACAGAGCCAGACCTTTTACATCAAGTGGATCCCGGACAGTAAAAAAGGCAAAAACTGGGTGGTGACCCAGGCCATCATTGGCGTGAAGATGGAAATCGACATCGGCGGCAACAAGATCGCCTATGATTCCACCGAAGCCAACCCGCAGCAAAACCCCATGGCCGATTTCTTCAAGGCCCTGACCCAGGCCGAGCTTATCTTCCACATCAATTCCGAAGATTTCAAGATTTCCGAAATTGAGGGCGTGGAGAAATTCCGTAAAAAACTGACCGAAACCAACCCGCAAATGGAGGCCCTGCTCAAGAACATCCTCAGCGAAGGGGCCCTCAAGCAGATGGCCGAGCCCACCTGGGCCGCCTTCCCTCCCGGCGGCAAGATGAAAAAAACCTGGGAAAATAAAAGCACCCTCGACCTCGGACCCATCGGGGTGTACAAGTTCGACAACACCTATTCCCAGGATGCCAAGGATAAGGACAAGATCAACATCAAATCCAATCTGAAATACGAAACCCAAACAAAAAAAGAACTACAGGCGGGCTTGCCCTTCGTCATCAAGGCGGGCCAATTGTCCTCCAAAAAAGACGGCGAAGGCTATGCCATCTTCGACAAGGCCAAGGGCCGGTTTTCCAAATCCGAGCTCAAAATGGAAATCGACGGCGATTTGACCATCGACATCGGCGGCATGGAAACCAAGGTTACCCTGAATCAGAACCAAACCGCCAAGGTCACGACCCAGGACGATGACCCGGTGGCAGCCATCAAAGCCAAGCAAAAGGCGAAGTAACCGTGCCGCTGGCGGCTAAGCGTCTGACAGGCCGCAACGTGAAGCTCAACCCTTCACGTTGCGGCTTTTTTTGTAAGTCAGAATCAGCCATGTCCACCGGACACGTCCCAGCGCGGAGGCTGATCCCATCAACGGGCACAACTACCGTAAGAACCGGCCGCCGTTGATGTCCACAAGCGCGCCGGTGATGAAACTAGCGGCATCGCCGGCCAGAAACAAGACCGCCTGGGCCACTTCCTCGGCCGTGCCGTTGCGGCTCAGCGGCGTTTGCCGGCGATACTCTGCCATCTGCGCCGGCGTGCTGAACACCTCATGGTGCCGGGTCTGGATCACGCCGGGCATGATGGCGTTGACGCGAACCGCCGGGGCCAGCTCGCGGGCCAAGGTCCGGGTCAACACTTGCAAGGCCCCCTTGGCGGCGGCATACGGGCCCGCTCCCCCGGCCCCGCCCGTCTGCACCGACAGCGACAGGTTATTGATGATCGAGCCGTGGCCGGAAGCGCGCAGGTGCGGAATGGCCCGCCGGGTTACCCAGAAAGCGCTGGTCACGTTCACGTCGAAGACGCGCCGCCACAGGTCGGTCGGACAGTCTTCGATTTTCGCCCGCGCCAAGGGCGCGCCGGCGTTGTTGACCAGGATGTCGAGGCGGCCCGTTTGTTCCACCAGGCGATCCACGATGGCGTGGGCCTGTTCTTCCACGGTCAAATCGGCCGGCAGAAGGAAGGCCTGGCCGTTGTGCCGCCGAATGAGTTCCAACGTTTCGCCTGCTTCCTTTTCACTGGTGTGATAATGCAGTCCCACATTGGCCCCCGCCTGGGCCAGTGCCCAAGCACTGGCCCGGCCAATGCCCCCCCCCGCGCCCGTCACCAGGGCCACCCGGCCGGAAAGGTTCAAGCCAACCGTTGTGCTGGACATGGATAATCCATGGAGTGTAAAGAATCGCCCTATCCAATAGCGCCGGAGGCGCCCTTCTTTGTAATCTCCGGCGCCTGATAAGGCGATGGCGGTTGGGAAAAAAATGTCACGAAGGTTGCCAACCGGCGATGGCCACCTTCGTGACAGGCCGAAGGTGGCGGGGTCAATCCCCAATCTTCCCCCGGGAGTTGACTTTTCCCCCGCTCCATGGAACACTGAAACGAGTCGCCCCCAGGAGACCGATAAATCCATGAACTGCGTGACCACTGCCATGCTGGCCCGCGCTTGCCGCACGTTCATGGAGCTGGCTTATCCGGGGGGGCCGGCGTGCATCCCGGAAAAGAAACGGCTGTACTACGATTTGCCGGTGGAGCGGCCGGTGGAGGAATTTTTGCCGCCGGCGGCGGCCGCGGAGATCTGCCAGGCCATTCCAGCCGAAGGAGGCGGCCTGCGCGGCTGGGCTTTTCGCCTGGGCAGCGCTCAATTCCCCCACCTGAAATTGAAAATGCAAAAGATCGATTACAACCATGGCACCGTGTGGGTATTCATGGTGGACACGCACGATGCGTATTCCAAAAACAGCGCGCGTCCGCCGGCGGATCATCCCGACGAGGCGGCCTGGACCGCGCTGCAAACCGCCAACCGCCAGCTCAAGGAACAGATCGAACGCGCCCTGGAGGCCGCCGGACTGACCACCTTCCCCAGCCTGCTTCGCCGGGACCTGGACAAAGAATGCAGTGATCAGTGATCAGTGGTCAGGTATAAGTAATCAGATTGTCCGCCCGGCTGCGTAAACGAAGCTCGCTCGGCGGTTTCGCGTCGATAGAATCTCAAGCAGCGACTTAGTGTCAGGAATAAGTAATCAGTGATCAGTGATCAGTGATCAGTAATATCGGGCCGCCCACTGACCACTGGCAACCACTGACCATGCCCACTGCCCACTGGCTACTATTAACGCCATGTCCACGTTATTCTGCCCCAACGGTCATGCCTGGCCCGGCGCGGCAGCCGACGGCAGCGCCCCCGCGGCGCACTGTCCCGTCTGCGGGGCGGCGGTCCTGGATGAGCATGCCGGCGATACCCGCCCCGAGGAGCCCACCGAACACATCCAGAACCCCCCTCCGCCACGCGGCCTGGAGTTGCCTTCCGGCACCGTGGTGGCCGGCTATGAAATCCTCGAGGTGCTTGGCCGGGGCGGCATGGGCATCGTCTACAAGGCGCGGCAAAGCAATCTCAAGCGGATCGTGGCCTTGAAAATGATCCATGCCGATGCCGAGCCCTCCCCCGGAGCGTTCGCCCGCTTTGTCCTGGAAGCCGAGGCCATCGCCCAGTTGCAACATCCCAACATCGTGCAAATCCACGAAATCGGCCAGCATGAGGGCCGGCCGTTTTTTTCTTTAGAATACGTCGCCGGCGGCAGCCTGGCCCGGCAACTCAAGCGGGCTTTGCCGTCCGTGCGCCAGGCCGCCCTGATGATCGAAACCCTGGCCCGGGCCATCCATCACGCCCATCAGCGCGGCATCGTCCACCGCGATCTGAAACCGGGCAACATCCTGTTGAGGGGCGAGGGACCAGGGATGAGGGGCGAGAAAGAAGGGTTCGAGAAAGAAACAACAGCCTCGCCCCGCGCCCCTCTTCTCCCGCCTCTCGTTCCCAAGATCACGGATTTTGGCCTGGCCAAGTATTTCAACCAGGAACCGGACGAACCGCTGACGCAAAGCGGCGTGGTGCTGGGCACGCCGAGCTACATGGCGCCGGAACAGGCGGCCGGCCAGGGACGCGACCTCGGGCCGCCCGCCGACCTCTATGCCCTGGGAGCGATTCTCTACGAGCTGTTGACCGGCAAGCCGCCGTTTCACGGCCGCACCCCGCTGGAAACCATGACCCTGGTCTTGCAGGAAGATCCGGTTCCGCCGCGGTTGTTGCGCGACGGCTTGCCACGCGATCTGGAAACCATCTGCCTGACTTGCCTGCACAAGAACCCCGCCCGCCGCTACGCCAGCGCCGAGGTGTTGGCCGACGATTTACAGGCTTTCCTGGCGGGCGGCAACATCCAGGCCCGCCCGGCCGGGCCCGGCGAACGGCTGGTGCGGCTCGTGCGCCGCCGGCCCACCCTGGCCGCTCTCGCCGGCCTGGCCGGCCTGGCCGGACTAGGCCTCGTCGTCGGCCTGTTATGGGACAGCGCCCTGGCCGTCAGCGGCCTGGCCATCTTGTGTCTTTTGGTCGGCGCCGGATTGTACAACGCCCGCTTGCAAAACGCTTTGCGCGAATCCAAGCGGCAGAACTTGCGGGCCGAACGCAATGCCCAGCGCCTGCTGCTCCTGCTCGAAACTACCCATCGCCTGATGGGCGGCGTTCATCCGGACGACCTGTTACGGCTTTTGAGCGAAACGACCACGCGCATGCTCGATGCCGAGCGGGCCACGATTTATCTGGTGGACGCGGAGCGCCGGGAGCTATGGTCGAAGGTCGCCCTGGGCGACGACGTGGGCGAAATCCGCGTGCCGTTGGGCCAGGGAATTGCCGGCAACGTGGCGGTCACCGGCGAAACCACCCTCCTGGCCGATCCCTACGCCGACCCACGCTTCAACTCGGAGATCGACCGCCGCACCGGCTACACGACGCGCAACATGCTCACGTTGCCGATGGTCGGTCAGAGCGGCGCCATCCTCGGCGTCTTCCAGGTACTGAACAAGCGCGGCGGGGCCTTCGGCCAGGAAGACGTCGAAATCCTGGCCTCCTTGGCCGCTTC
>CAZFGM010000586.1:0-4750 GCA_964518515.1 uncultured Alcaligenaceae bacterium
GCCTCCAAGATCTGACTCTGTTCTTGCAAGATCCGGCTGTGTTCCATGAGAATGGCTTCGCTGCGGATAAAGCGTTCCTCGATTCTATCTCGGCGTGTACGATTCGGCAGTGTAGTCATCACGCTCCGCGTGATGAATCCCCGCCGAGTGTGCGGATAATTCCCGTCGATGCTGCCTACCATAAAACAGAACGGCGCGGGTCCCATTGAACCCGCGCCGTTCTTTGGTAACTTGTGGTTTACGGAGACGGCGGCAGAGGTCCCGTAGGAATAGGCGGCGGGGGGTAATATACCGCCGGCCCAGGCGGGGCTACCGTGACCGGCATCGGCGTTGGCTCGGGCCGGCCAACCGACGGCCAAGACACGATCGTGCTTTCGACGTCGATCTGGCCCAGGAAGCTCTCATACGCCTGTCGCTGCTGATGCTCCTCCGCTTGCAGCGCCTTGATGCGTTCCTGCAATTTCTCGATTTCGGTTTCCTGGGTGTCGAACTTTTGCAGGTAGCGCTTGTAGGCTGCCGACGAGGACGGCATCTCTTTCAAGTTGGCCCGCAAGCGCTCCTGGTCCTGGGTGATGGCCTGCAATTGCTGGCGCTGCCCGGCCAGCTCGGTCTGGAATTTGGCCAGGGCTTGCTGCATCGCCAGGGCCGTCTGCAAGGATTCCTGGACCTTGGCGTTTTTGTATTTGCCTTGCAGGTAGAAGCGAATTAAGTCGGCATTGAAGTTGGCCATGGCCAGGCTCTGAACCTGGTCGTTCTCTTCGGCCACTTCCAGACGGGCCGATTTGCCCGCGGGCACCTTCAGCTCGAAGCGATAAACCTCGCGCGTCCGCTCCTTGGGCTTGTCCTTGCTTACCAGCTTGTAATCGCCGTGCACAGGATGCTCGATCAAGAGCACGCGCTCGTGGGTGGAGCGATTCTTGACGTTGTAGGTCGTGCTCTGCCGCAGCTTCATGGTGGCGGTGAGGACGCTCTTGTGAAGCCGCAGCGAGATTAGCCGCTCCGGCGCCTGGGTGGCGACCGGCTCGACCTCGGTGCCGGTGTCGATGGCGTAGCTGACCAGACGTTCCTCGCCCGGCTCGAGATCGCCCAGGAGGGCGTCGCCGGCGTAGCTGGCGCCTTCGAAGACGGTGATCGGCCCCTGCATCAGGTGCAGGCCGGTGGTATTTTTCAAGTGCAGGGCGAGCAACGGATATTTGGCGTGCGTGTTCTGGTTGAAGACGCTGACCTTGGCGCCCGCGAGCGCCTTGTTGACGATGGGCAGCATGGCCGACTTCTGCCGGGGTACCGTGACAGGATGCTCGATTTTGTACTGAAAGAAATTGCCCAGTTCGGCGGCCGTTGCGGTGGCCATGACCCCGCTCCAAAAGTTAGGAGATTGGGCGGGGAGGTTGATATTCTGGTTTTGACCCTGCGGCTGTCCTACCGCTTGAGGTGCAGGTGTCGCCTGGTTGTAGGCGGCCTGGGGATAGCCGGGTGGTTGGCTGGTTTGAACGGGCGGAGACGATCCAGGAGGCGGCGGGGCCGCCGCCAGCGCCGGCGGTCCATTCGGCGGCACCATCGAACGTGGGACGGCCCACTGCATGGTCGGGCTGACATACACGGGAGCATACTGAATCCTCTGGCCATTACCCGGCATCGCGAAACCCGGCGGTAGGCCCTGAACCATGGCGCCATCGTGAGTTTGCGGCCGGATGGACGCAAACAACTCCGGCTGCACCACCGGCCGGTTCACGTAGAGCGGCTGGTACAGGTCCATCTTGAAGGAAATTGGTTGGCCCGACACCAACGACATGCGCACGTCTTTCCAGTCTTCATTGCTGGGATTCTCGACGACGGCCCAGCCCTGCAGGAACAGCTTGCCGTCCTTGCCCACCAGCAAGCGATAGCTGGTTCGCCACAGCGGATTTTCCACGACGTAGCCGACCTTGACCTGGCGGCGGCCTTCGCCGCTGAAGTTCAGCGTGACCGTCTTCTTCTGCGTATCGTGGGCCGAGGCCAGCACTTCCAGGGCGCGGCGGATTTCCTCCTCCATCTTGGGATTGAGGAAGCGAATCCGCTCGATGTCCTTGACTTGCACCGAGCGCATGCCGTCGGGGCACCACAGGTTGAGCACGTCGCTGTCGGCGGCATTGTCCTTGCTTTCCAGGACCAGCGAGATCACCCCATCCGGGTTTCGTTTGGGCGAGTAGCAGGTGGAGTAAACGCGGCTGGCCGTTAACGCGGGTCCGTTGCCGGAAAAGCGCGGGTTCGCATTCCCGTCCGGAAGCGGTTGATTCAGATCGACGCCGATGACGGTGCCCGGAATGCTGGCTTTGTTCTTCAGCACGACCTCGACTTTCTCGCCGCGGGCCTGGCTGAGAATCTGGGTAAAGGACGGATTCGCGGTCAGGTTGACGGCGAAGCTGTTGAGGGTTTTGTCGATGGGTTCATGGCTATCGTAACTGACGGCACTGATATGGCCGCCGCCGAGGTCTTGCAGCACCATGCTTTTCAACAGGTCGTTGACGTCTTGCACGGGAAACGACAGATCGAGGCGGGCGTTGCCGTCGATGTGGCTTTGCCGCTCGAAGTAGCCGACGCCGCTGGAGTAGAGAATGACGCGGGCGATGGGCAGTTCCGCAGCCTGGGCCGCCGGGGTTGGCTTGGCGGGTTCGGCCTGACGGGGAAGGCTGATAAGACTTTTAGGCCAAGGTTGAGCGGGGGAGCTTGCGGGTTTGAAGAAAAAGAAGCCTACCAGGGCGAGGGCCGCCGTCAAGGGCACAAGTACCACTATTTTGCGCATTCCATTCCTCCTTGAAAAAAACCGTGGGTCTTCGGACGGGCAGGAGCTTACCTTATGGGGTGGAGGATGGCTAGAGATGAAAAGAGGCGGCTATTTCCACTTGACAAGGGGGATATTTATTTTGTTCCTCAAAGATTTGGAGGTGGGATCAAAAGCCTGTAAAACTCGCAAGCGCAATGCAATCAATTCGGTCACCTTCTGCGGGAAAGGCGCACGTGGCTCCCAGTGATGACCGGGCACAGCAGAAGGTGTCCCAGGAAACGAAAGGATTTAAGAAGCATGCTTTGTCCAATTCTGTAGGGAACCGCCTCGGTGCGGGTCCGGTGGATCCTGGCACCCAACGCCACGGAGGGCGTTCCTTACAACCACCCGGTTCAAGGAATACGCGAGACTTCAAGATTATTGATTTGACCACCCCCGGCCAACGTGGTATGAATGATCCTACGGCGTGAGAAGGGAAAGCTGCGCGTACCAAAGGGGGGACTTATGCTTTCCATCGACGGACCCGTCGGCAGGACCTGCCAGGGACTCAGCCGGCGCGAGTTGTTGCGTGCCGGCGGTCTGGGGTTATTCGGGCTGACCTTGCCGGGTTTACTTTCCGGTCAAGCTCAGGCGGCCAGCGACCCAGCGTCGCGGCCGGCGACCTTCGGCCGGGCCAAGTCGTGCCTGATCATCTTTCTGAGCGGCGGGGCTTCCCATCACGACACCTTTGACATGAAGCCCGACGCCCCGGCCAATATCCGCGGCGAGTTCCGGCCCATCGTAACCAACGTGCCCGGCATCCAGGTGTGCGAGCATTTGCCGCAGGTGGCCCGGCACGCCGACAAGTACATGGTGGTCCGCTCCCTGAGCCATCGCGATACCAATCATCCCAGCGGTTGCTACTGGATGATGACCGGCCATGAATATCCGCGGGCTTCGGGTTTGAGCGAAAACCTGTCGCGCGAGGATCATCCGCACATCGGCTCGTCGTTGACCGCCGTCGGCGACCGGCGGCAGCGGGCCGTGCCAACCTTCGTGACGGTGCCTGATTACATCGCGGTCAACGGCCCCATCCGCGCCGGCCAACACGCCGGCTTTCTCGGCGGCCGTTTCGACCCACTCGTGCCGCGCGGCAATCCCAACAGCGACGACTATTGCCCCCTGGACCTGGGATTGGTTCCGACCGTCCACCCGCAGCGGCTAAACGAACGGCGGCGGTTGCGCGATGCCGTCAACGGCCAACTGCGCCACCTCGACCAACTGGCCGCCGGACGCACGCTGGACAACTTTTACCAGCGCGCCTATGGCGTCCTGGCCTCCGGCGCCACCCAGCGGGCCTTCGAAATGACCAGCGAACCCGACCGCGTCCGCGACCGCTATGGACGCAACCTGTTCGGCCAGTCCATCCTGCTCGGCCGGCGGCTGATCGAGGCGGGCGTCCGCCTGGTCCATGTGAACTGGATTCGCATTCTCGAAGCGGGTTGGGATACGCACGCCGACAACTTCAACGCTTTGAAGGACAAACTGTTGCCGCCCACGGACCAGGCCCTTTCGGCCCTGTTCGAGGACATGACGGCGCGGGGACTGTTGCAAGAAACCCTGGTTCTGGTCCTGGGCGAGTTTGGCCGCAGCCCGCAGATCACGGCTGCCAACGCCGGCCGCGAACACTGGCCGTTCGTGTTCACCATCCTCATGGCGGGCGCGGGCATTCCGGGAGGCCGGCTCTACGGGGCGTCGGACCGCCAGGGGGCCTATCCGCTGGACCGCCGCATCACGCCGAACGAATTGGCGGCGACGATTTTCCACGCCCTCGGCGTGGAACCTGCCAGCCAGGTCACCACCACGCTCGAACGTCCCTGGCAAATCTGCGACAGCCAGCCGGTGCTTAATCTCTGGGGATAATACAGCGCCAAGTTGTAGGTCAGCCTTTCCAGGCTGACGCAACTTGCCTAAAGAAAGTCAGGCTGGAAAGCCTGACCTACCTAC
>CAZFGM010000587.1:0-4727 GCA_964518515.1 uncultured Alcaligenaceae bacterium
GGGGGGGGGCGCGCGGGTGAAAGCGCCGTTCGCTGGTAAGGGTGTGCCGTAGCAGGGTAGCCCGCCGCGTCGGCTGTAGGACAGGATTCCGATCCTGTCCGGGAAGTTGCGGACAGGATCGGAATCCTGTCCTACGTCCGTTTAATCCTTGCCGAACGGGGTTAATTCTGAAAGAATTACTTTATCTTGGACATCGGTTGAGGAACCCGCCATGAAATACTTCCGGTTCATTTTGGTCCTGGCCGCCTGGAGTTTGCCGGCCCTGACGGCCTGGTCCCAAGCGGGCGATGTCTTCAAGAGCAGCCCCAAGGTTCTGGAGGTGTTCCGCCCGGTGGTGGCCAAGCCCAGCGCTAGCACAGTCAGGGTGCAAAATGACGGCAAGGACGCCGCCCTGGGCGCCGTCGTCAAGGCCGACGGCTGGGTCCTCACCAAGGCCAGCGATCTCAAGGGCAAGATCACCGTCAAACTCGCCGACGGCAAGGACTATGTCGCCAAGATCGTCGGCGTCGATGAGCCGTGCGACCTGGCCCTCGTCAAGATCGAGGCGACGGGCCTGGTGCCGATCACTTGGCGGGACAGCAAGTCGGCGTCGCCGGGCCGGTGGGTGGCCACGCCGGGGCCGGGCAAGGACCCGGTCGCCATCGGCGTCGTCAGCGTCGCCACCCGCCCGTACAAGCAGGGCGATCAGCCGCCCAAGAACCTGGGCTCCAACAGCGGCTACCTCGGCGTGCAGCTCGAAGCCGGCGAGGGCGGGCCCATGATCCGCTTTGTGATGAAGGACAGCCCCGCCGCGAAGGCCGGACTCAAGGAAAAGGACCTCGTCTACCAGATCGGCGCCAAGAAGATTATCGACATGGAATCGCTCATCAACACCGTGCAGCGACACAAGCCCGGCGACGTGATCACCATCAAGCTCAAGCGCAAGGGCGAGGACATGGAGCTCAAAGCCACCCTGGCCAAGATTCCGCCCGGGTTCCTCGGCAATCCCCAGGAACGCATGGGCAGCATACTGAGCAATCGCCGTGGCGGCTTCCCCGTCATCCTGCAGCACGACACCGTCCTCAAGCCGTCGGACTGTGGCGGCCCGCTGGTCGATCTGGACGGCCAGGCGGTGGGCCTGAACATCGCCCGCGCCGGCCGCGTCGAATCCTACGCCATACCGGCCGAAAAAATTCAGGAACTGTTGCCGGAACTGCTTTCCGGCAAACGGGCGCCCAAGGAATGACCAGGGCAAGAGAGTTCCTTTTTCCGAGCCCAACCCTCGGTTCTCAAAAAGCCCGACGGCACGAACAATGCCAGGAACGCCCGCATTCACATTGCCACTTATCAAACCCTGGGTGTGGACAAGGAAGACGGCGATGCGAGCTTCTTGACGACCCATTATCCTCCCGACTACTTTTCCCACCTGATTATTGATGAATGCCACCGTTCCGCTAGGGGAAAATGGTCGCAAGTCCTCACGCGCAATCCCAACGCCGTGCAAGTTGGTTTGACCGCTACACCGCGCCAATTAGTGGAAAAGCTCCAGGAGGCTGCCGAAACCAAGGAAACGGCCGATCCGTGGCAAACCCAGGCCTTGCCCGAAGAGTACCTGTTGGCCGCGGAAGAAAAGGCTCCCACGCTTTTCTGGAGCGCTCCAACATCCTGGTGGTCGATGTGGACCTGCGTGTTTCGGAAATCCGCAGCAAGGGTCTCGAATCAAACCACAAGATCAAGACGCCGGACGCTCAGCACATGGCCACCGCTATCATTTACCAGGCGGAAGTTTTCCATACGCTGGATGACAAACTGATCAACTTGAGCGGGGAACCGATTGTGGACGGGCTCGTTATTAGCAAACCTATTTCCAAGTCCGGGCAGGGGATGCTCGGATAATTAAGATGCCCTTGAGCAGTTCGCAAGCGATCATTGCCACGGCACCAGGGCGCGCCGCAAGGACCGAAAGGAATTCTATGCCACTAACCTACTCTGACCAAACCCGCATCCTCAAGAAAGTGATTCTCGGAGTGCCCGCCCCAGACGATGAGTCCATCGAGGCCGCAGCGTGGCGAAAGGAATGCTACGCCGACGTGCAGGAAGCTTATCGTCAGGGATACTCGCCGAAAGTTTATTTTCCCAGTGCCTTGAATTTCAAGCGGGCCCAGGTGGAGGCGGCGGCGGAGTATCGGGGGTGATCGTGATTATCAATACCCGATCGTCGATCTTCTCGAGGAACTTGGGATCGAGCGGTCCATGCGTGACCAGGACCTGGGTTTCTTTGGCAAGCAGCTTGGGCAACTCCTTGGGATCGACGGCCTTGCCATCCTTGCGGGTTACTTGCACCTTTTTGCCGTCGGGGAGCAGAATGGATTGGACCATTACGGTTTTTGTGGGGGTTTCGGTTACCATTCGGACAGCTGTATACGGAACCTTCCGGGTTACCCCTGCCTCCGTCACGGTTTTATAGTGGGTTTCCTGAACCGGCCGCGCAACTCTATACGTAGCCTGCTTGGGTATGGTAACCGTGATATGCACAACTCCATCTTTCTCGATGGCCGTGGCCGGGCACATCTGGGGCTTGGGCGGTGGCACCGCTTCCGCTTTTGGCAGTTTCGGCGGCGGCGGCACCGGCTCCCCTTTTGGCGGTTTCATGTTAAAACGGGCAACACCGGCCCAAAAAAACTCCGCCACCGCCAAGGGCGATACCACCAGCAGGAAAAAGTCGTCCGGCTCGTTCAGCGAATAATGATTCTCCCAGCGCAGGGCGTTGCCGTCGTCGTAAAACAGGCCCACGTTGGGGAACAGCCATTCGTTGACGGCCTGGGCGTTGGGAATCTTGCTGACATCCACGATCCGCGTGCCGGCCGACTGGTTGATGGCTTGGATGACGGTGGGCAGCAAGGCCAGGCCGATCTCGATGGCCGGCCGGGGATCGCTGACGGTCACGGCCAACAGCTTGCTCTTGCCGTTGTCCTTGCGTTCCTTGGCCAGCGCCTCGTGGGCTTCCGGCGGCGTTTTCCACGTCCGGTACTTGCCGTCGCTGCGCAGGAGGAAGCCCTGGACCGGCTGCGGAAAGAGGCCGAAGACCAGCCAGTCCTTGTGCACCGTGTAAGTGAAAGGAACGAACAGATTGCCGAAGACGTGCATGTCGTGGCCGCGGAAAGTCCTTTTCTCGACGACGAGCATGTCGCTGGTCTCGCCGAGAGCTTTGCTAATGGCCGCCAGGCTCTTCTTCACCTTGGCGGCATCCTTGACCTTGACGGCAAAGCCCTGGCCCAGGAAAAACGGCCCTTCCGAATGCGCGCCGAAGGTTACCACCGTGGTATCGAGCTGGCCGAGAAAATCCTTGCGAAAGTCCACGCCGAGAAGGCCGTCCAGGTCGGGAAAACCGCCCGGCCACTCGCGCGTCTCGATCAGCCGCGACAGGGCGAACAGGCTGTATGTTGTACGCAGATAGTTGTAGATTTTTTCCCAGTCCACGTGGCGGACGCTGACGTAATCGGCATCGGGCGGCATGGGCGGCAGCTTGTCCGGCGCGAAGGCCACCGGTCCGGTGAGCAACTTCAAAAGGCCGGTCCGCTTTTCCGGCCCCACCACGCCGAGCTTCACCGTGCTGCGCTGGTACTTGCCGTCGAAACCGAGGTGGAACGTCAGGTTTTTGAGGCCGGTCAAGCCGAGATGGCGCAAGAGCACGTGGCGGGCGAAGCGGTCCTTGATGTTATCCAGTCCCGGCTCTTCCAGGCCGAGGGCGGCCAGCCAATCGACGACGGTTTCCACATCGACGAAGCCGCGCATGTCGGTTTCGTAGCGTTTGAAGCCGGCCAAGTCGGCAAACCACGGCGCCGCCGCCACGTTGGGCCGGCGCCCGTCGATCACCGCCAGGGCTTTCGCCATCGGCTGCGCCCCACCTTGCCGTTCGTGATGATGCCGCGGCTCCTGCAGGAAAGCAACGATGTTGGCAAGGGCGGCACCGCCGGCTTTCTCGGCCCCCGCGGAAAACACCAGGTGCTTGCCTTCCACCCACCAGCTGGCCTTGATGCCGCCCAGGGAGAAGGAATGGCCCTTGCGTCCTTCGTGGGGGGTTGCCTCGACCGGGGCATTGGCGACGCCGGCGAGAAAGCGGAAGAAACCGTCGAGAGCCTTGTGGTTCTTTTTCCCGGCCCCTTCGGGAAAAACGACGGTCAGGTGCACCAGATCTTCCACATCGCCCCCGCGCGTCGGGTCGTTGATTTCCAGCGTCAAGGCGAAACCGTTCCGCCACAGGCAGTCGAGGAACTGGCTGACCGCCGGCGGCACCGGCTCCTCCTTGCCCTGTTTTTTGGGATTGCCGCCCCCCGGGAAGTCGGCGGCCAGGCTGAACAGGCGGCCGAACAGGTGATCGAAGAATTCGGCCAGGCCTTCGTTCATGGCCTTGGCCAGGGCGGTCTTGTCGTAGGCCGCCCGGTGCGGCTCGTAGCCGTCGTAGCGGAAATACACCAGGCACTTGGCCGGCAGCATCTGCTCCGGCGACTTGGCCATCGGCGGCGCCGGCTGGGCCAGGGCCGGGGAAAGGACCGACAAAAAGGTGGCTGCGGCGAGGATGAGGCGCATGGGGTTCCTCCTTGAAAGTGAATCCAGGGAATTTTGCTCCAGTATGGGCAAAGCGGGGGAAAGGAGCAAGGGAAATAGCCTAAATCCAGGCCGGCCCGAGCCCCACGTCGGCGTTTTCACCCCAGCGAACCGCTTATTCCGCCCATTCCTCGAACACC
>CAZFGM010000588.1:0-4707 GCA_964518515.1 uncultured Alcaligenaceae bacterium
CAATTTGATTGGGAGGCATTGAGCCGCCAGGCCCTTCACTTATTCGGCGGCGGCGGGACCTTGTCCTCTGCGGCTGTGGGCGGATCTGGGCTTCGGCAGGGAGCCCCTTCAACCGATCCTCCGGCGACGGGCCTGAATCTGTGGCGAAGCCATGCGTCAGCCATGCACAAAACGATTGCTTTATCCACATCTGCCGAACAATTCGAACACCGGGGGAATAGGCCGCGATGAAACAGCTGATCTTCATGATCGTTATGACCCTGGCCGGGACTGTCGGGGTTTACGCCGTCAGTCCCTTTCTGGGGGTCGCGGTTTACTATTTGTTCGCGGTTTTGCGACCCCAGTTCATGTGGGAGTGGTCGCTGCCCCTGAATGTCCAGTGGTCCTATATGGTGGCCCTGGCCACTATCGGTGCCGCCGTGGCGTGCTGGCTCGGGCTGTGGTCGGTTCACAGGGGCGGCGAAGGTCGAGGCGACTCCAAACACCGGTTGTCTTTTGCCCATATCTGCGTGTTGCTCTTCGGGGTATGGATCACAGTCACCTACTTTACCGCCCGAAGCAGGGAGGCAGCCCTCCCCTGGTTCCTGGAGTACCTCAAGATTTTTGTCATATTCGCCGTCTCCTCCTACCTGATCCGGACAGTCCGCCAGGTGTGGATCCTGTTCGTGATGACCGCCCTGGCGCTCGGTTACATCGCCTATGAAGTGAACTTTCTCTATCTGGTAAACAACTACCTGGGTATTTACCGCCGTGGCTACGGGGGTCTGGATAATAACGGGGCGGGCTTGATGCTCGCCATGGGTGTGCCGATTTGCTGGTTTGCCTGCGAAGGCTTGCAGAAGTGGTGGCGCTGGGCGTTCCTCGGACTCATCCCGCTCCTCATCCATGCCGTGTTGATGACTTATTCTCGGGGAGCAATGGTGGCCCTTCTGGGGATGTGTCCTATCCTGCTGGTGCGCAGCCGGCAGCGTGTAAGGCTCGGCCTCGTCGGCGCGTGCCTAGCTTTGCTGGCGATTCCGGTCATGGCCGGCCCGGAAATTCAGGCTCGGTTTTTTTCCATCAGGGACCACGAGAGGGACGAAAGTATGATCAGCCGGCGGACGGCATGGGCAGCAAGTTTGCAGATGGCCAAAGAAAACCCTCTGTTCGGCGTGGGCGTGCGCAACGCCAACCTGTTCTCCCTCCAATATGGCGCCGACAGGGAAGGACGCACCATCCACTCGCAGTATCTACAGATCGCGGCGGACAATGGCTTCGTGGGACTGGGCTTGTTCCTGACGCTGCTCGGCGCCGGCTGGCTGGCCACGCGCCGCTGCCGGCGTTTCGCGGCTGCCTGTGATGACCACGAGGCACGCCGGATCCGCGCCATCGCCTGCGGCGTTGAGTGCTCGATGGCCGTCTATTGCATAGGCTCAATCTTTCTCTCCCTCGAGGTTTTCGAGTTACCTTACTTGCTCCTTCTCCTGGGTGCGCAACTGGCCGTAGTCAGTGGCGCGCTAGAACAAGAACAGCCACAATCTTCCACACTGGCACCGGCCCGGCGCACCCCGTCTCTCTGGGCAGGTGGCTTGACTACTCCGAATTGCTGAGCGCTTCCGTGAGTAACCGAACCATCCCCTTTGCTGAAACCGCTTGTTTACAGAGCCAGTCTCTGGCCAACGGAACAGTGGCCAGCGACCAGTGGTCAGTGGACAGACAAGTTCTTTCTTTACTGGTAACTGCCCCCAGCCCCCAGCCCCCTGCTTCACGGCCTCTCCGAGTCGGCTTCGTCCTGCACGTGATGCAGGTCGCCGGCGCCGAGGTGCTGGTGGCGGAAACCATCCGGCGGCTGGGGGGACAACTGCAGCCCACGATCTTCTGCCTCGATGCGGTCGGGGCACTCGGCGAACGGCTCCTCGCCCAGGGGGTGCCGGTCGTTTGCCTGGGACGCCGCCCCGGCCGGGACTGGCGGGTCGCCTGGCGGCTGGCCAAGGAAATCCGTGCCCGCGAGATCGAAGTGCTGCACGCCCACCAGTACACGCCGTTCTTTTACGCTTCCCTGGCACGGATGCTGTCCCGGAAACGAACGCGGCTCATCCTCACCGAGCACGGACGCCATTACCCGGACCGGGTTTCGCCCCTGCGTCGGGCCATGAACCGTCTCCTGTTTGATCACCTGGCCGACGCGGTCAACGCCTGCTGTACTTTCAGCGCTAAGAGCCTCGGGCAAGTCGATGGATTCGCCGCCGCCCGGATCGAGGTAATCCCCAACGGAATCGACGTCGCGCGCTACGCCGCTTCCGCGGACCGGGAATCGCTCCGCGAGCGCCTGGGCCTGGATCAGGCCCGGCGCTACGTCGTGAACGTCGCCCGCTGTCATCCGGTCAAGGACCAGACCATGCTGCTGCGGGCCTTTAAAGAAGTCGCGGTGGCGCGGCCGGGCGTGGATCTTTTGCTCGTCGGGGACGGCGCGCTTCGACCGGATCTGGAGCGACTCGCCCAGAGCCTTGGGATTGCCGCATGCGTGCGCTTCCTCGGCGTGCGCTTCGATGTTCCGGACATCCTGAAGGCGGTGGACACCTTCGCCCTGACCTCGGTGAGCGAGGGGGCCTCCATCACGCTTCTGGAAGCGATGGCCTCCGGCTTGCCCGTTGTCGTCACGGACGTCGGCGGTAACCCAGAAATCGTGCGCCACGGGGTCGAGGGCCTGCTCGTGCCGCGCGGGGACACGGGCGCGACGGCGGCCGCCTTCCTCCGGTTGCTCGACGACACCGCCGCCGCCGCCCGCATGGGTGCCGCCGGCAGGGCCCGCGTCCACGAGCACTACAGGCTCGAGCAGACGATCGATGCCTACTTTAGTCTTTACCAGCGGCTATGCGGCAGGTGAGGTCAGCGATAATCAGCAGTCAGCAATCCGCTCCAGCTGACCGCTGAAAGCTGACCGCCGAAAGCTGAAAGCAGTTTTTGAAAGGGCCTGCAATTGTGCGCGAGTTCATCAAGATGATCCTGCGCGGTCTGGCGACGCTGCTGGTGCTGCCAGCTTTGCTTTCCTATTGGGTTCGGGCCCTGCTGATCGGTAGGGACCGCGCCCTGGAAGGCTCGACCCAGGCCCTGGCCTTGGTGCCCGGTCTGATGGGCCAGTACCTTCGTAGGGCTTTCCTCGCCCGAACTTTGGCCCACTGCCATTGGACCGCAACTATCGGCTTCGGCACCATTTTCTCCAAAGTCGAGGCGCGGATCGACGCCAACGTCTACATCGGCCCGCGCTGCCACCTCGGGCTAGTACACCTTGGGCGGGATACCCTTCTCGCGGCCGGCGTTCATGTGACGAGCGGCGGGCAAAGCCACGGCATCGCGGACCCCACCAGGCCGATCCGGGAACAGCATGGCAAGCTGACCATGGTGCGCATTGGGGCCGGCGCCTGGGTCGGCAGCGCCGCGGTGGTGATGGCCGACGTCGGGCCGGACACGGTCGTCGGCGCCGGCGCCGTGGTCACCAAGCCCCTGCCCGACGGGGTGGTCGCGGCGGGCGTTCCCGCCCGCGTTCTCCGCTCTCGCCGGGCTCAGGAGTCAGGGACAAGGGGGCAGGAGTCAGAGGACAACGCGAAACGACAGGCAAGCTGATGACCCCCCGACTCCTGACCCGTTATCAGCCAAGCAGGAAGTAGAGCAAGTAGGCGAGGCCCGCAACGCCGGCCGCCGCCGCCGTCCCAGCCAGTAACTGGAAGCGCTTCTTCGCCCGGACTTTCTGCGGCACGAACACCTCGGGCTGGCCGAAGGGGTGTTGCTCCGCCGGCGACGGGGGGGCGGCATCCGGATTCTGCTGGAAATAGGCGTGCATGAAGCCGTAACACAACATCAGCACCACCGGCCGCGCCAGGGTTCGCGTCTTCATCCCACTGAGAGTCCTTGTCGAAGAGCGAAAGAAAAACTCCGAGCGCTCCATAAAGCGGGCGCGTTCCTCACCGGAGGCATGTTTGGCGGCGAGCTTGAAAACCTCGCTCTTGCGCATGTCCTGGGCGGCCCAGGTTTCGGTCGGGTACTCCAAGATTTCCGGCTTGTCGAGGAACGGATATTCGTGCTCGGCCATCCAGCGAGCGTAATGCAACAAGCTGGCACGGCCATAGGCGTACCTGAAGTCCAGCTCGCCACGCTCGGCCTTGTAGTCGAGGTATCGGCCCAGGGCTTGTAGAAAGACTGTGTAGTACCAGCGGCGTTCGGCATCGAGCAAATTGCGGACAGCAAGGTCGTCGGCCGGGTGGATGCAGCGGCGGATCAGTTGTTCCGCCTTGTCCAGGAAACAGGGTTCACCCGTCAGGCGATGGGCGTCGATAAGGGCGTTAATCGAGTTACCCGCTCCCCGGCCGGGGCCATGGTAGAGCGGGCTGCCGGACGAGCTGGCCTGTCCTGTATAGCCGCCGGCCAGCCAGCGGAACACGGTCATTTGGCCGTCATCCATGTCGATGACCCACTGGGCCAGCCCGTGGGCGGCCTCGCGGGAGGCCGGGCTGCCGGTCAGGAAGTAGTGCAGCATTAGCCCGGTGGTGTAGTTCTGTTCGTTGGCGGGGCCGCCGCCGATGACGGTTCCCCTGCTGGGAGACCAGGCCAGGTCGCCCCCCGCGCCGGCCTGGGCCGAAACGGGTGGTGGCCCCGCGGCAATCTTGCCGTGGCGGGGGTAGGACCGGTGCGTGGACGTGTCGGCATCCGTGTAATGGTAGGTGTGCCAGA
>CAZFGM010000589.1:0-4675 GCA_964518515.1 uncultured Alcaligenaceae bacterium
CAGCGAAAAAACCGGCATACTTCATGGAAGGTCTTCCTCGTGGCCAAAAGAGGAGTCCCAGAAGAAACTCCCGGCGGGCTCGAAGACTCGCCCGCGGGCTTGCCTTGACTCCATGGTAGCCGGGAGTAGGGAATCCAAGCAAGAATAATTTGGAATCAATACTGTTGCGCTTTTTTTCGAACTTTGGCCGGAACCTGGTTTTCCAGCCCCGTTCACGGGGCTTCCCGCGCATCCCTCCATCGGCTTTACAGCGGCACGCTGCGCTATCAGGAAACGCCTCTGGGAGGCGGTAAAATCACTTCCCCTTACGCCGCCGCCAGCCCTTGGAGATGAAACGCCGCGTTCAAGGTCGTCACGGCGGTGGCATCCCCGTCGCGCTCGATGATCGAAATGCCGCAGTTGTCGAGCTTGACCTGGCGGGCTTGATCGACCGACAAACCCAGGAGCGACGCCAGGTAGGTGCGGTTGACGACATGGTGGGCGACCACCAGGATGGCCTGGCCGGCGTGTTTTTCTAGAAGCTCGTCCATGGCCCGGGCGGTGCGGTCGAAGACGTCGGCGAAACTCTCACCCTGCGGATAACCGTACTTGGCGGGGTTTTTCAGAAAGCGCTTGTAATAGTCCGGGTCGCTCTGGCGGATGGCTTCCCAGTCCAGCCCTTCCCAGGCGCCGATGTCGCATTCGGTCAGGCCGTCATGAACGGCGGGTTGGAGGCCGTGCGGATCGGCGATGATTTGGGCGGTTTGCACCGCCCGCTGCAGCGGGCTGGTATAGAAGCAATCGATGGGCCGGATGGCCAGGAAATCGCGGGTGCGTTCAGCCTGGCGGACCCCGAGCGGCGCCAGCGGCAGGTTCTGGCGGCGGCCCTGCAAGCGATACGGCCGGGCCACGTTGGCCACCGTGGCGCCGTGTCGCAACAAGTAGACAAGGGTCCGCATGAATTTTCCTCCTTCTGGGAACAAGGGGTCCCGGAGGAATCGAATTGCCAATTGCCAAATGCCAATTGCCAATTGGAATACGGGTTTCCGATTTCCTCAATTGGCAAATGGCAATTGGCATTTGGCAATTGGCAATTCCTCCTTTTCCTCTTCGCCCTTCTTCGAGGCCAGTAGCGCCGCCAGCCGGGTCGCTTCCACCAGGCCGCGGGCATCGGCGACGCCCTGGCCGGCGATGTCGTAGGCCGTGCCGTGGGCCACGCTGGTCCGCACGATCGGCAGGCCGAGGCTGATATTGACGGCCTGGTGGCCGCCGAGCAGCTTGAGCGGAATGTGCCCCTGGTCATGGTACAGAGCGACCAGGCCGTCGAACGCGCCGCGCTGGGCCCGGACAAACAAAGTATCGCTCGGCCAGGGACCGGTGACCGTGATTCCTTCCTTTTGGGCTCGGCGGATCGCCGGCTCGAGGATGCGGCTTTCCTCGTCGCCGAACAGGCCGCCGTCGGAGGCGTGTGGATTCAGGCCGGCGACCCCCAGGCGCGGCCGCCGCCCTTCCAGCCGCGTCAGAATGGCGTCGAGGAGGCGGATTTTTTCCAGCACCGCCGCCTCGGTTATCTGGGCGAACACATCCCGCAAGCGCAGGTGCAAGGTGACGTGGACCACGCCCAGGCCGTGCGGCAGTTGCGGCCCGCGGGCGTACAGCATCATGGCATAGTTCGGCGCCCGCGTGCGCTCGGCCAGGATTTCCGTATGGCCCGGATAGGGCAAGGCCGCCGCCCGCAGACCTTCTTTGTGCAGCGGGGCCGTGACGATGCCGTCGGCCTGGCCGGCCAGAGTCAAGTCAATGGCGGTACACAAAAAATCGTACGCCGCCCGTCCCGCCGCCGCACTCACCTGCCCGGGGACCACGCCTTCCAGGTTCTGGGCGGAGCCGGGCAGACAGACCACCCGCTCCGGTCCCGGTTCCACCGCGTCGAGCCGCTGAACCACCTCGAGCCGGGCGTTGTGCCGCACCAGCTCCAGGGCGCGCCCGAGCCAAGCCGGATCGCCGACGACCACCGGCCGGCACCAGGAAAAAAGCTCAGGCCACGCCCGAGCGATGATTTCCGGACCGATGCCGGCGACATCGCCCAGGGTCAACAGCAAGCGCGGCAGCTTCGGCATCCGTCCCTCAAGGGTGTAAGCGGGCGTTGTCGTTATACAAACCGCCCGCGCATCCAGGAGTCCAGCACGGCAGCGGACTTGGTCTTTGCGAATCAGGCAACCCGGTGTTCCTGGCCTGTTTGAAGCAAGGCGCTATACTATAAGGTATGTGAAACACCTTCATGCAAAGGAAAAGCCATGTTTACCCATGACAACCTGCGCGCCTTGTTGAATACTCGTCCCTTCGTCCCTTTCCGGTTGATTCTCAGCGATGGCGGAGCCCTGGAAGTGCCAAGTCCCGAAGTCGTTCTTCCCAGCGGGCGTTTCGCCATCGTCGGCCTGCTTGACCCCAAGACAGAGCATAACTTTTTCGACCGCTGGACCGTGGTCTGGTACATGCACGTGTCACGGGTTGAGCAACGGGCGCCTGGAGCGCCCCCGCTTACTTCATCCCCTGGTCCAGAAACTCCCTCCCCCGGTTTAAAAATCCGTTTCGGGATCATTCCGTCACAATGACCTTCGGCCGCCGCAGCACGAACTCCGGCTGCTGGCTGGCGTAACCGCGCTCGCGCTGCTCGGCGACGCGCAGACCGTCCATGCCCTCGACGCGCGTGCTGCCGACGCGCTCGTGCAGGGCCGGATTGTAGGGCGAGCCGATGACGGCGTCGTAGGGTTGAATGCCGTGCCGCGTCAGGGTCGCCTGCACCTTGCGGTATTGCACCTCGATGGCGTCCATCCAGCGCGACAGGGCCTCCATTTCCTCGCCTTCGAGATGCACCTGGGGCCGGGCCTCGACGATCAGTTGCAGGTCGTGGGCCAGCTCCAGCAGCTCGTTGAACAGGACCAGGCTCACCTTCTTTTCGCCGTTGAGCTCCTGGCGCAGCGACTGGTAAGCTTTTTGCGTTTCGGCGGCAAAGGTGTTGAAATTGGACTGCAGCGTGTCGCGGGTCTTGGTCATGGTGGATTCGAACAGCTTGTGCTGGCGTTCGTTTTTCTCGCGCAGGGCAATGAAGGCCTCGAACAGCCGGTAGACCGAGGACATGCCCAGGGTCGGCGGCTCCGGCTCCGTCGCGGACGGCAGGCGGGAGAGGTCGCGAAGGTCATCGTTCATAGGCGAATTCCTTGGGGTGCAGCAGCTGTAAATACAAACTCCTCAAAAACGCGGGGTTTTTCAACATGACCTCGGGCCGAGTAGATGAAAAAACCTCGGGAATTTCGACAAGTTTTAATAAGAGCAGCTGCACCCAATTCCTTGTAAAAATTTGAAGCGAATGATTAAGCACCTGGGCAATGCCTTTCGCAGTTCAGCAACCCCCGCATCCGTCACCTTCGTGCCGCCCAATTCGAGCGAGGTAAGTTGCTTCAGCCCGGCCAGTTCCTTCAACCCCGCGTCCGTCACCTGTGTGCCGTATAGTTCGAGCGAGGTAAGTTGCTTCATCCCGGCAAGCTCCTTCAGCCCTGCGTCCGTGACGCACGTGAACCATAGGTTGAGGGTGGTGAGTTGTTTCAGCCCGGGTAGTTCTTTCAGGCCCCTGTCAGTCACGCGCGTGAAGCCCAGTTCCAATGAGGTGAGTTGCTTCAGCCCGGCCAACTCCTTCAGCCCGGTATCCGTCACCTTCGTCCCGTCCAGGTTGAGCGCGGTGAGTTGCCTCAGCCCAGCCAACTCCTTCAATCCCCCGTCTGTCACGCGCGTGTTCAATAGGCTGAGTTTGTGAACTGCTTTAGTTTAGTCAGGTCCTTTAGCCCCGCGTCCGTCACCTGCGTGTTGCCCAGGTGGAGCGCGGTGAGTTGCTTCAACCCGGCCAACTCCTTTAGCCCCGTGTCCGTCACCCATGTGTCGCCCAGGTGGAGCGCGGTGAGTTGCTTCAGCCCGGCCAACTCCTTCAGCCCCGTGTCTGTCACCCGTGTGAATTCCAGGTTAAGCGAGGTGAGTTGGTTCAACCCGGCCAACTCCTTCAGCCCCGCGTCCGTCAATTGACGGCCGCACAGGCCGAGAAAGGTGAGTTGTTTCAGCCCGGCCAGTTCCTTCAGCCCCGCGTCCGTCACTGGCCTGCCAAGGTCGAGGGATTTGAGTTGCTTCAACCCGGCCAATTCCTTCAGCCCCGCGTCCGTCACGTACGTGTCGTATAGATTGAGCGCGGTGAGTTGCTTCACCCCGGCCAGTTCCTTCAGGCCCGCGTCTGTCAAGGCCGTGTAGCCCAGGTTGAGCGTGGTGAGTTGTTTCAGCCCAGCCAATTCCTTCAGCCCCGAGTCCGTCATTCCGCTGAAAGTCAAATCCAAGGCGAAAACCTGCGCCGGGGCCGGCAACTTCGCCAACAACCCTTCCCGCCATTTACGAATCCGAAACGCCGGTAGGTCGCGGGCCGCGTCCAACTCCTCGCGCTTCTGCGTGAACTGGAAGTAATAGAATTGCCGATTCGGCCCCATCCAGCCGACCTCGGCCCCGGCTTTCTCCCAGGCCGCCACGACCTCCGCCGGTAGCTCCCCGGTTTTCTCTTGGGTCGAAACCGGTCCCGAAACCAGCACCAGCCCGCCAGCCAACAAGAATGTCAATTGCATTTGCCGCCTCCACATTTTCCATCAAGACAGTGCAACAA
>CAZFGM010000590.1:0-4668 GCA_964518515.1 uncultured Alcaligenaceae bacterium
AGATTTGATCGGCACGGGAACCTGCCGAGCCGTATCTCCAATAGGAAAGGTCTTCGGTAAGATCGGCATGGTTCAAATGATGGCCTTAACGGGTCACGCGGGGTGTGTATTCGATTCGATACCCCCTGGCGGGAAAGTGATCGGTACGGAGGGTATTGGGAATGTAAGCCACGAAATGATAATTGATTACGACGTCGTGTCGTACCGATCAAGGGACCTTGTGGAATTGATCGGTACGGGAGAGTCACAGAACCATGCCGTAAGATCGACGGTAGCCCTCTGATAACTGCACGTCGTCAGGGGACTTACGTCCCCGCTCGCCTTTTACGAATCCACGCGGAAAATGACCATGCTCTCCTGGCAGCCCGGCAAGAGTTGCGGGCCTAGCTCGGTCACGGGCACGTCGCGGCCCAGGCGGGCACGGGTGGCGGCGCTGACCAGGATCGGGCCGCCGACCTGTTTGGTCCATTGTTCGAGGCGCTGGCTGAGGTTGACGGTTTCGCCGATGGCGGTGAATTCCTTGCGGATGCCCTGTCGTCCGTCGCCGCGATCCCAGATGGCGCCGATGACGCCGACCAGGGCGGGGCCGGTGTGGATGCCGATGCCGACCTGGAGGGGGGCCTGGCCTTCGAGAGCCAGTTTGTGGTTGAGGCGGTCCAGGCCGCGAAGCAATTCGCGGGCGGCGGCTACGGCCAGGGCGGCGTGGTCGGGCCGGCGGCGCGGCGCGTTGAACAGGGCCATCACCCCGTCGCCGAGGAACTTGTTGATGAAGCCGCCCCCTCTTTCCTCGATCGCTTGAACCACGAGCGTGGCGAAGCGGTTTAACAGGTGCACCATGCGCTCGGGGTTTTCGCCGGCGCTGCGGGCGGTAAAGCCGCGGATGTCGGCGAACAGCACGGTGATTTCCTGAACCTCGCCGCCCAGGCCCGGATAGCGTTTCAGTTCCTCGCGGACTTCCGGGCCGACAACCTGGCCGAAGGTTTCGTAGACCTGACGGGCTTGGCCCAGGGCCGAGGCCATGTCGTTAAAGCCGTCCGTCAGCCGGCCCCATTCATCCGGGCGTTTGTGCGGGATGCGGATGTCGAAGTTTTCCAGGGCGATCTGCTCGGTGGCGGCGGCGTGGGTTTGCATCCAGGACAGGACGTCGCGGCCGACGAACCAGAAGATCAGGCCGCCGGAGGCCGCCCCCACGGCGAACACCGCCCCCGCCAGCAGCGCCAGCTGGGGATAATCGGTCCGCGGCAAGATGAAATTGACCGCCACCGCCAAGAGTGCCAACAGGGGCCCCAGGGCCACCGCGAACCATAACAAGATCAACCGCCAGCGAAACGAAATCCGCACCACTCCCGTCATCTCCGCCGGGCGGGCGTCCTGAAAAAAATCCGCATACAGCACGGCGATCAAGTAGGTTTCGACCAAAAAGAAGGTCTGCACGGTGGTCAAGATGGCCGATACCGTGAAGGAGATGGCGAACTGCAGCCAGATCCACCCGGCCGCGCTGGCGCCGCCCAGGCCGCAGATCAACAGGGGAAAGTAAAGCGCCCCCGGAAACCAACCCACGAAGTTGATGCACATCGTCTGGAAGGGAAAGTTGAGGAGCCGGCGGCGGCACAACTCCAGCTCGCCCGGCGCGATCGGCAGGGCCGCCTCGAGTTTGCGCCGGCCGCGGACCACCGGCCAGATCAACACAATCGCCACGACCACGCAGGCCGGATAGGCGACCAGGTTGTAAATCGGCGTGGCCACATGGCGAAAGACGTCTTGTTGCTGGGGATTCAAAACGCCCTGATCGATGAGAAAAAAGTTGTAGGCGATGTTGAAAAAGCTACCAGCGATATTGGACAGGATGGCGATGCCGATGAGGCCGACGAACGGCCAGCGCCGCGCCCAGGCAAACAGCGGCCCGCGCCGCGCGCGAAAATGCGCGGCGTCCGGCGGCGGCAACGGCGACAGCGGCGTCAACATGCCTCGCATCGGCACACTCACCGAATGGACTGAAATCCCAAGAGGACCCGCCCTTCAATTCTGCCCACGGGATGGCCGGGGTCAATTATTTTCTGGAAGGTTCGTTTAAGTTTGCCTTGGGCCGCCGTCGCCAGCGGCGGCGCGCCTCGTCCCCTTCCCTGCCCAAGCGCTGCTCCCGCATCTCAAGGCCGCGCGCGCGGCGGCCGGCCTGACCTTGGCCGACCTGTCGGCCCGCTGCGGCATCGATCAGCCGGCCCTGTCGCGCCTGGAAAACGGTCACACCAGAATCCCACCTCGATACCCTCAGGCGCTACACCGCGGCAGTCGGCAAACGCCTGGTGCTCTCCGCCGAAGACGTCCCGGACACGCGGACTGTGCCGTCCCACGCCGGGCGCGCGGTGCCGAAGAAAGCAGGTCCGCGGAAGAAGAAGACGGCGTGAATCTATGGCTGCCCGGGCCCCTTCAAACTTGAATCGTGACGCCCGTACGGGGTACAATACGCAATCGGTTGCAAGCTGTTGTTGCCCGCACAGGGACGCCCTTCCATGGCACGGCTCCAAGATCCCGTAATCCCGGCCCAATACCGAAGTGCCTTGGCTAACTGGCGCGTAACGGGACCAACTGGGCGAGAATGAGCCGCGCCAGATCGCCCGCTTGATGTTCGAGCATGTGGAAGCAGGCGGCGAAATTGACCAGGTTTCCCGAACGGCGGCCGGAATGGAACGACCGGGCCTTCCATTATGATTTACGAATCTCCGTGGCTGCTCGGCTCGTCTACATCGAAACGCTCCTTCTGGACGACGACCCCGCGTTGCCCTTGCTGGTGAAGGAACTGCGGCGGGAGCCCGATCATTGGTTCGTTGCCCTGCAGGCGATCACGGGCACAAACCCCATTCCCGCCTCAGCGCGTGGGGACATCGAGAAGATGACGCAAGCTTGGTTGTCCTGGGCGGAGCAGCATGGCCTATGAACGCCTATCTCCAGCAAGCCTGGGTGGCGCTGGAAGCCGAAGGCTGCGAGGAAATCAGTCCGGCCTCGGGAAAATACAACTGCATTGCCTGGGCGGCGGGACAACAAACCCAGTGGTGGTGGCCTTACGAACATCCGGCCTACTACTGGCCCCAGGGGCTTCCTCGTGCGGTGTCTCTTGAGGGGTTTTTCCAGGCCTTTGCCACGATCGGCTACCAGCGCTGCCAACACCCAGACGTGGAAGCGGGCTGCGAAAAAGTGGCGCTTTACGCCCTCGACGGCAGACCCACCCATGCCGCGCGGCAACTTGCCGACGGCCGTTGGACCAGCAAATTAGGCAAAGACATCGACCTCACCCACACCCTTCGCGGGCTTGAAGGCCCCCTCTACGACGCGGTAGCCGGTTTTCTGAAGCGCCCGATCTCTGGCGTCTGAAAAGGTCGGAGTGGGGCTTGTCATCGGACTCGATAACATTGGCGCTACGCCGCGGCAGTCGGCAAACGCCTGGTGCTCTCCGCCGCAGACCTCCCGGACACGCGGCCTGTGCCGTCCAACGCCGGCGCGCGGTGCCGAAGAAAGCAGGTCCGCGGAAGAAGAAGACGGCGTGAATTCATGGCTGCCTGGGCCCCTTCAAACTTGAATCGTGACGCCAGAACGGGGTACAATACACAATCGGTTGCAAACTGTCGTTGCCCGCACGGGTACGCCCTTCCATGGCACGACTCCAAGATCCCGTAATCCTGGCCCAGTACCGAAGTGCCTTGGCTAACTGGCGCGTAACGGGATATGTCGATTGGAAGGAATTAGCTCGGGCTTGGGTGCGGGACCAACTGGGCGAGAATGAGCCGCGCCAGATAGCCCGGTTGATGTTCGAGCATGTGGAAGCAGGCGGCGAAATTGACCAGGTTCCCGAACGGCGGCCGGAATGGAACGACCGGGCCTTCCATTATGATTTACGAATCTCCGTGGCTGGTCGGCTCGTCTACATCGAAACGCTCCTCCTGGACGACGACCCCGACGATCCAACCATTCGCGTGGTAAATATCCATGACGCCTGAAACCATTGAAACATTGTCGGAGCAACCGCGCGCGGGCAAAGCCTTCCCCCGCTATTGTGACGCTTGCCGCAAAAAAACGGTCTGGCCGGCCACCTTGCCTTACAGCAGCCAGATCCGCCACGATGGCGTACTCCATACCGTCGCGACGCCGGCTTTGGTGGTGCCCCGCTGTCAGGAGTGTGGCACGTTGTATTTCGACAATCACGCCGAGGAGCAAATCAGCCGCGCAGCTCGTGCCCAACTCCACCTGTTGGTGCCCGAGCAGATTCGAGCCAATCGCCTGGCGTTGGGTTTGAGCGTGCCCCAACTTTCCGTGCGCCTCGGCTTGAGCGCCGACCAGTTGGCCAACTGGGAGGAGGGCCTGCAGTTCCAAGCGCGGGCCCACGACAACCTCCTGCGCGCCTTTTTCGCCTTGCCGGAGGTTCGCTCGGCCCTTTGCGCCGAGGGAACCAATCCCGCCTTCGGCTCCGTTGTCGGCGCCATTGCCCAGCAGACCTAGCCCGTGTTCGTCAGAGAAGGGCCATTTGTTAATTTCCCGCTGGCGCTACACCGCGGCAGTCGGCAAACGCCTGGTGCTCTCCGCCGAAGACGTCCCGGACACGCGGACTGTGCCGTCCCACGCCGGGCGCGCGGTGCCGAAGAAAGCAGGTCCGCGGAAGAAGAAGACGGCGTGAAT
>CAZFGM010000591.1:0-4664 GCA_964518515.1 uncultured Alcaligenaceae bacterium
GGCGGTTCAGGTCGGGCTGGAAAGCCCGACCTACTAATTCGTTGCAAAGCCGCGATCGAGGGATAAAGGGAGGAATGGAAGATCCTCCCTTACTCTTTTTTTGGCACGGGAAGGATTGAGACGTGGGGCAGACATTCCTGTCTGCCAGGCAGGCAAGAATGCCTGCCCCACAATGAATCAATCTTGGCCGTTTTTCGCGCAGGTTCAGATTATGGCGTATCCAAAATCGACCTTTCACTTTTTCAACCACCGATCCAGCCAGCCATAAGCCACCCGCCGCACCTCCGGTGGAAAGTTGTGATCGCAGTCGGGGTAGTTGGCGGCGAGTTTGTCGCCGGCCTGGAAAAGCTCATACACAGGGCGGGCGGCGGCCAGGCAGTCCTTGACGCCCTGAACGTCGAAATTGTGATCTTTCAGCGGGGCGCTGGCCAGAAACGGCCGCGGGGCCAGTGCGGCCACCACCTCGGGAAAATCGAAGGGCACTTTTTCCGGCTTCAGATCGAACAGGGTGCGGATGCGCGGCATGTAACCGTCGTGGCTCCAGCCTTTCAGGTTGCCCTTGTAGTAGCGGGGAAAACTGCAAAACCCGCAGTTGGAGACGATGCAGCGGATGCGTTCGTCAAAGGCGGCCACGAACATACTGTTATGCCCGCCCAGCGAATGGCCAATAACGCCGATGCGGGCCGGATCAACCTCGGCCAGCGACTGCAACAGGTCCACCGCCCGCAGGTGGTTGCAGATGCCGAGCATGGTGGCGCTGGCGAAGCCGTTCTTGTATGGATCGAAGGCGTAGCCGCCGGAATGGACGTAATCGGGTGCCAGGGTGACGTAGCCGCGTTCGGCCAGGTGGACGGCGTAATGGCGATCGGGCTTGCCGCCGAGCCCGGCCGGCACGCCCTTGCCCAGCTCGCGGTGCGTCGGATGCAGGCACAGGACCGCCGCCGCTTTTCCCTGGAGCGCGTGGGGAATCAAAAGATACGCCGGCACGCGATTGCCGGGAAAAGAAACATACGTCAATTTCTGGCGCACGAATTTTTCCAGACGCACTTCCTCGTCGATGCGGACGTCCAGGGGCACCTTGTTTTTCAGCGCAGGCAAAGGCCCCATGACCTGTTCCATGGCGGCGAGGATGTGGGCGCGGCGCTTGGCCCAGTCCTTCGCGGTGCGGACGGCATGTTCTTTTGCTTCCGCGTCGCGCCAGACCAGAAGACGGGTCTTGTCCGGATATACCGGCGGCTGCGGATCAGCGGCGGCTGAGACGGTTGCCCAGCCCAGGGTCAAACAGAATGCGTAGCACATGGTAAGTCTCCAAGAAAGCCTCAGCACGGCTATTTTCTATTTACTCTGGGCTCGTTTGAGGAGTGCCTGGAAATCAGATCGCGCTGCCAGCGGGGGCAGCGAGCGGTAGAGTTCCAGGGTCTCGCGGGCGGACGGGTCCTGGAGGAAGCCCGCCTTCTCGGCCCGAAGGAGGAGAGCCATGCACCTGGTGGCATACTCATCGGCCAGTTTTTTTTCTCCCGTTTCGAAGGCGTACACCGTGCAGGAAGCGTAGACACGACCCAGGTTGGCCACCCGGTGGAGGGGAAGTTCCGGCACCTTGGCCAAGAGTTCGGCTTCGCGCGCCGCAGTTGCGTGTTCTCCTTTTTGCATTTTGGAAACCATCCACTTGATCCATTGGTCCTGCAGCACCGATTTCGTGTCCTTGTCAGCGAGCTCCAGGGCACGCTGCCACGCATGCCTCTTGCTGGGTGCGGCGACGCCGAGCTGCGCCAAGCTCCAGTAGGCATTGCGCAGCGGCACGCGGTGGTACATCGAAGGGTTGCTCTTGAGTATTTCCTCCAACGGATGAATGGCCCCCTCATAAAGCGGCCTGGCAGCTTGCGGATTGGCGTCGAACCACAGATCACCAAGCTTGACCTCAACCACGGCAACATCGGCGGCGTAGCGTGGTACCTTGGGATAATCCGCGGCCAGGGAACGATTGATGCCCAGCGCTGTCTTGTACGCCAGTTCGGCGGCGGTCGCAGCCGCGGTGGCGGCCTTCTTGTCCTTGCGGCCTTTCGCTTCTGTCCACCGTGCCTCGTAATAACGTGCGATGTTGAAGTAGGTGGTGGCCAGGTCACTGCGATAGTCCGGCACGTGCGGATTCTGGTCGGCAAGTCTCTGGCGGATCTTTGCCGCCTGCCGATGCCTAGCGAGACCTTCGGGTTTGTCCCCCAGAATGATGCCGAGGTTGTTGAGGCTCTTGGCCAGATCCTGTTGAAACTGGATGATCCCGGGATGGTTCTTGACTAGCTTTTCGTGAAGATCGCGAGCTTGGCGGGTATGTTCCAGGGCCAGAGCATATTGCTGCTTATCGCTATAATACTTGGCGAGGTTGATATAACCGGCAGCCAGGTCGCTCAGAAAATCACGATTCTCCGGCTCGACAGAGACCAGTTTTTGATAGACCGCCAGGGCCTCTTGGTGTGCCTTTAGCTCTTTCTCCTTGTCGCCCTTGCGTTCATAGAGTCGGCCGAGATTGAGGATGCTATGGCCCAGAGTCCTCTGCACGTCGGCATTGGCGGGGAGCTTCAGTTCCTCGAGAATCTCCCGCGCCTTCAAGCAGTCCATTTCGGCTTCCTTGTTCCTGTTCTGCCCGAAGAACACGAAGCCTCGGCGCGTGTAGCACTTGCCGAGGTATATCTTGTGCTCCGTGACGGAGGGCGCCTCCTTGGCGAGTTTTTCGAACAGCGTAATCGCTTTGTCCATGGTCATCAGCGCGTCCTCTGGCTTGCCGATTTCGGCGCTCACCTTGGCCAGGTTGAAAAGCGCTTTTCCCAGGTCCGACTGCAAGCTGGCATCGTCTTGATGTTTGCGGATAAACTCCTCGTAATAGGCGCGGGCGGTTTGCAGAAGTTCCTCGCGCACTTTTTGTAAGCCGGGCACGTTGAGCAGACGCTCTTCGCTGATTTGCACGAAGTAGCGATCGACAGCGCTCTGGGCCAGGCGGAAGTTGTCGCGGGCGCGCTCGGCCTCGACCTGGGTGCGTGCCTGCTCCTGGCCGATCAAAACCGTGCTGGTGGTCAGGCCCACCACGGCGGCCACCAGCAGAACGACCGCGCCAGTTACCAGTGTTTTGTTCCGTCGCGCCCAGCGGCCCAGGCGGACGCGCAGGGGTTCGCGGTACGCTTGCACCGGCTCGTCGGCCAGCCAGCGCTGGATTTCTTTGGCCAGGTCGCCGGCCGAGGCATAGCGGTCAACAGGTTTTTTGGCCAAGGCATGCAAGCAGATACTTTCCAGGGCGGGCGGCACGCCGGCGCACACCTGCCGCGGCCGCAGCGGCGCCTCGTTGATTACGCGCTGCAACAGAGCGCGCACGTCGGGGATTTTATCCGTGGCCTGGCCTCCGGACGTGGGGGCGGCATGACTCCCGGCAGGCGCGGTGTCCGCGCTGGCCGAAAAAGGCGGCTGGCCCGTGAGGATTTCATAGAGCATGGCGCCCAGGCCGTAGACGTCCGTGCGGGCGCCGATCTGATCGAGGGAACCCGCGGCCTGTTCCGGCGCCATGTACGCCGGCGTGCCCATGACCTGGCCCGCCTGGGTGAGCGACGACGACCATGTCCCCGGCGCGGTCGGGAAACCGGCCGGTCCGGCAGTTTCCTTTTGCTCGACCCGCTTGGCCAGGCCCCAATCCAGGACGATGACTTCGCCGAAATCGCCGAGCAGGACATTTTGCCCTTTCAAATCGCGGTGCAAAATGCCGCGCGAATGGGCGTAGGCCAGGGTCTGGCAAATGGTCACAAAAGCCTGCAGCAGAGCGTTGCGGGCCAGCGGATTGGCCTGCCCGGCGCGGCACCGGCGGTGATAGTCGGCGACGGCCGCCGACAGCGTTCGCCCCTTGACGAACCGCATGATATAGAACGGCTGCTGCCCGGCCGGTGCCAACAGCTCATACACCGGGACGATGCCGGGATGTTCGAGCTGGCCGGTGATGCGCGCTTCCTCGAGGAAGCGCGCCCGCGCGTTGACATCCCCTGCGGTCTCGGGGCGCAGCTCTTTCAAAGCCACCTCGCGGCCCAGGTGTTCATCGCGGACCAGCCAGACCTGGCCGATGCCGCCGGCCGCGTGGCGATGCAAACGCGTGTAGCGCTCGCCCGGCGAAGAAGCCTCAAACAGCCGGCGGATGCGCGTGAGCTGATCGGAAACGCCCGGCGGCGGCAACAGGGCGCCGGCAAGGGAGCGGTCCCAGGTCGCTGGCTGCACCTGGGCGATGGATTGCCAGACGCTGGATTCCACCTGGGCCAGGCTGGCATGGACAGTCCCGTGGCGGGCTATTTCCTCGGCAACTAGTTTTTCCAGGCGCACGGTATCGTCCGGGGTAAGCCAGCCCCGCTGCACTAATACATCGAGGAAAGGCGCGTCGGTCTGCTGAAGCCAGGCGGCGTAGGCCTCGGCAAACTGAGCCGCCGTAAGGCGGTTTTCCTTCACGGCCAGCACGGCGACGAGGAGGGTTCGTGCGGTATCCATGGGGAAAACCTCGAAAGTAAAGAATTCGGCTTTGATGCCACGGGCTTGTTCCGTGGTGCCTCACGTTGGCATCTACCCCGCCGTTCCCCGCCAGCCCCGATGCCACGGGCTTGTCCCATTGGTATCTCCACAAGTCGAGGAGGTTTGAAGAAAGT
>CAZFGM010000592.1:0-3491 GCA_964518515.1 uncultured Alcaligenaceae bacterium
CCGGCGCCGTGGTGGATCGCCTGGTCGAAAAAACCGGCCGACTTGACATCCTTTTCAACAACGCCGGCTCGCCCGTGCGCCTGGTCAAGCTGGAGGAATGCCCCACGGAGCTGTGGCGAAAAATCCTCGACGTGAACGCGACCTCCGCTTTCCTGGTGACGCGCCAGGCCATCCCGTATTTGAAACAGAGTGGCCGGGGCAGCATCGTCAATAACCTGTCGCTGTCGGTGCAGACGGGCGGCTCCGGCGGGGCGGGAGCGTATGCGGCGGCCAAGGGGGCCTTGCTGGTGATGACCCGGACCCTGGCCAAGGAGCTCGCCCCGCACGTCCGTGTCAACGCGGTCATGCCGGGCGTCATCGCCACGTCCCATCACGAAACCTTTTCCACTCCCGCCAAGATGGAAGATTATCAAAAGCAGACGCCGCTGGGCCGCAACGGCCAGGCCGATGAAGTCGCTCAGGCTGTCGTCTTTTTGGCAGGCGACGCGGCGTCCTTTATGACCGGCGCCATCCTCGACATCAACGGCGGCAGGTTCATGCGTTGACCATGTTCGAACTGACGGAAGCGAACACCCTGGATTATCTCCGGTCCACTGGCCGCCTTAACGACCCCGGCGCCCGCGTCGAACCGTTTTCCGGCGGGGTTTCAAATCTGGTGCTGCGCGTCGTCACCGAGCGGGGCCCCTTCGTTCTCAAACAATCGCGGTCCCAGCTCCGCACCCGCGATCCCTGGTTCAGCGACCTGGAGCGGGTCTTCAGGGAGCAAGAGGTGATGCAGGCCCTGTTTCCCTTCCTGCCCCCTTTGACCGTCCCCGAGGTGTTGTTCGCCGATCGCCCCAATTACGTCTTCGCCATGAGCCAGGCTCCGGCGGAAGCCAAGGTTTGGAAAAAAGAGCTGCTCGACGGTAAAGTCGATCCCTGTTTTGGCGAATACGTGGGCCGCATCCTGGGGAAAATGCACGAAACCTCGGCCCGGCACCGCGAGGCGTTCGAGAAATTTCGCGACGCCAACGTTTTCGACCAGTTGCGCATCGATCCTTTCTATCGCCGCATTCAGGAACGCCGGCCCGAGGTCGCCAGGCCCGTCGGCGACCTGGTCGAGCGCATGCTGTCCTTGAAAGAGGCGCTGTGCCACGGCGACTACACGCCCAAAAACATCCTCGTCCACGACCGGGGTTTCATGCTGGTGGACTATGAAACCGCTTACCTTGGCGATCCGGCCATGGACCTGGGCTTGTGTCTGGCCCACCTGATCTTGAAAATGTTCCATGCACCGGCAAAGCGCGAGATCTTTCTGGAATTGACGCGGGCCTTCTGGAAAGGCTATGGCGCGGAGGTGACTTTTCGCCCGCTGGTGGAGCTGGAAGGCCGCGGCATCGCCCACCTTGGCGCTTCCCTTTTGGCCCGCATCGACGGCACCAGTCCGGTCGATTACTTGCCGGAGGAAGCCAAACGCGAAGCCGTGCGTCAGTTGGGCCGCAGGAGATTGCTGGACCCCGTTGAACGCTGGCAGGACCTTTTTTGAGCGTCGCCGAATTCGCCAGAATTCGGGCCGTTTGTTCCGAATTCCGGCGAATTAGGCTACAACATCAGCCCCCGGTGAACCCTTGAGCGCAGCCGACATCATCTCCAGAATCCACGCCCGGCAGGTCCTCGATAGCCGCGGCAACCCCACGGTGGAGGTCGAGGTCCACTGCCGGAGTGGCGTCTGGGGCCGGGCCATCGTGCCATCGGGGGCCAGCACCGGCAGGCACGAGGCGGTGGAACTGCGCGACGGCGATCCACGTAACTACGGCGGCAAGGGGGTCTTGAAGGCCGTCGCCAACGTGAACTCCATTTTGGGACCGGCCCTGGTCGGCATGGCCGTCGCTGCCCAGATGGAAATCGACCAGCGCATTGTTGCCCTCGACGGCACGTCGGACAAATCGCGTCTGGGCGCCAACGCCTTGCTGGGGGTCTCGTTGGCCTGCGCTCATGCCGCCGCGGCTGTCCGCAAGCAGCCTCTGTGGAAATACCTCAATATCCACGTTTGTTCCGATTTCGTGCCGCGCCTGCCGTTGCCCATGGTTAACCTGATTAGCGGCGGGCTGCACGCGGGGAAGAATCTCGAATTCCAGGATTTCTTGCTGCTGCCCATCGGCGCTCGGTCCTATTCCGAGACGCTGCACATGGCGGTGACGGTTTATCGGGCCTTGGCGGAGAGGTTGACAGAACACGGGTTGGAAGGCACGCTGGTCGCTGACGAGGGAGGCTTCGGGCCGAAATTGGCCGGCAATGTCCAGGCGGTGGAGCAGATCCTGGCGGCTTTCGAGCGAGCCGGTTTGTCTCCGGGGCAGGACGCGGCCATCGCCCTGGATGTAGCCGGCACGCATTTTTTCAAGGATGGCCGCTTTGTTTTGCGGGACAGGGTCCTCGATGCCCCGGAGATGGTGGATTTCCTTAAAGGCATGGTGGACCGGTACCCTATTTTGAGCATCGAAGATGGCATGGCCGAGGATGACTGGGATGGCTGGAAGATGTTGACCCAGGCCCTGGGAGATCGCGTGCAACTGATCGGCGATGATTTGTTCGTCACCAATCCCTTGCGGCTGAAAAAAGGCGCCGCGGAAAAGGTGGCTAACAGCATCCTTATCAAGGTCAATCAGATTGGGACGTTGACAGAGACCTTCGAGGTCATGAGGAAGGCTCGGGATCTTGGCTACCGATGTGTCGTTTCGGCCCGGAGCGGCGAGACGGAGGACGCCACCATCGCCGATTTGGCCGTTGCCACCGGAGCCGGGCAAATCAAGATCGGGTCGGTGGTCCGGAGCGAACGGCTGGCCAAGTATAACCAACTTTTGCGGATTGAGGAGGAAATGGGGGCGATAGTCCCCTTCGCGAGATGGGTGCCGGTAGGGGCAACCCCCTTAGCCCCGCCTTCGTAAGGGGGGAGAAATCTTGTACCCTCCATTGATTGTAAGGGGAAGAAACCTGGTTTATTCTTCTTCCGCCACGCCGATCTTCGGGCAATCCTTGGCCAGCGCGCAGCTTTCGCAATTGGGCTTGCGGGCGGCGCACACTTGGCGGCCGTGAAAGATCATGCGGTGGCTGAACATTGTCCATTCTTTTTTCGGGATCACGTCCATCAGGTCGCGCTCGACTTTTTCCGGATCGTCCTTCTCCGTCAAACCCATGCGCCGGCTCAGGCGGCCCACGTGGGTGTCCACGGTGATGCCGGGGACGCCGAAAGCGGTGCCCAAGATCACGTTCGCGGTCTTGCGGCCCACGCCGGGCAGCGGCACCAGCTCTTCCAGGGTGCCCGGAACTTCGCCGCCGTGCTTGTCGTCGATGGCCCGGCAGCACGCTTTGATGCTCTTGGCCTTATTGCGAAAGAACCCGGTCGACTGGATGGCCTTTTCCAGCTCGCCCATGTCCGCCTCGGCGAAGGCGCGGGCGTCGGGGAAGCGCGCGAACAGGGCCGGCGTCACCAGATTCACGCGAACGTCGGTACA
>CAZFGM010000592.1:3501-4661 GCA_964518515.1 uncultured Alcaligenaceae bacterium
CAATCAAGAGCTGCAAGGGATTGTCGTGGTGGAGGGCGCAGTGGGCGTCCGGGTAAAGCTTGGCGAGCCCACGCTGAATCCGAGCGGCGCGCTGTTTGACGGTAGGATCGGGCTTCATGGTATTTGTTCGTTAGAGGGATTACCGCTTGCGGCTTAGCGTTCGTATCTGGTTTCACGAGCGCGAAGCCGCAAGCGGCAATGCTAAGGCAATTCCCAGACGCCGATGGTGCGGTCGGAGCCCGCGGAGAGGATCACGTTCCCCTGTGGCGCCACGGCCACGCAATGGATGCCGCCGCGGTGTTCTTGCACGCAGGCCAGCTCGCAGCCGTTCTCCAGGTCCCAAAGGCGCACGGTCTGGTCCTGGCCGGCGGAGACGAAGCGGCGCTGGTTGGGGACCAGGGCGATCGCGGTCACCATCTGCTTGTGGCCGGCGAAGCGGCGGATTTCCTGACCGGCGGCCAGGTCCCAGAGGCGCGGCATGGTATCGAAGTGGGCCGACACTGCCAGCCGCCCGTCCGCGCTGGTAGCCAGGCCCAGCACGGCGCCGGCCCCCGCCGCAAAGGTTTGCGTTTCCTGGCCGCTGCGCAGGTCCCAGAGCCTGAGCGTTCCATCCCGGCTGCCCGAGAGCAACTGATCGCTTCCCGCCAGCAGACCCAGGCAGGTGACTTCGGCGGTGTGGCGGGCAAGGCGCTGCAGCTCCCGGCCGGAGGTCATGTCCCAGACGCGCAGGGTCTTGTCGTCGCCGCCGGACAGCAGACGCCTGCCGTCCGGGAAAAACGACGCGCATTTGACCGCGCCGGTGTGCCCGCTGAAACGGCGAATTTCCTCTCCGTTCACGGCGTTCCACAGGCGCAGGGTAATGCCGCTGCCGGAGACGATGTGATTGCCTTCGGGCGAGAACGCGACCACGCGGATTTCCTGCGTGTGCTTGGGAAAGGTGCGGACCAGGACGCCGGTGCGGACGTCCCAAAGCAGCATCTGCCGGTCCTTGCCGCCGGAGACGATCAGCGTGCCGTCGGGCGAAAAGGCCGCGGACCAAACGACGTCGGAGTGCTGGCGAAGCCTTTGCAATTGCTTGAGCGGGGCGGCGGCCATTCCCGACGAGGTGTAGCCGCTGCGGGCCAATTCCTCGATGGCGCGGGCCAGCTCGGCCGGCGTTT
>CAZFGM010000593.1:0-4652 GCA_964518515.1 uncultured Alcaligenaceae bacterium
TTTTTGTCTTTTTATTACCCAACCCGTCCTTGATTTTATCGCGAGTGTTAATCTTTTCCATCTTTCTTTTTTGCCGGGGGATACGGCCTTTCTTAAATAAACCCAGCAAGCGCCAATCTGCGGATTTTTGCCGGGCCATAATTGGAGGCACCTGCACTTGTGACCTATAGTTCCTTCGAACATCCCCTGCGCCTAACTGGGAACAGAGTGCGCACTGGGCCGCACTTGCATTTCGGAAAAGGACTATGTACCTGCCAGCGAGCATGGCGACAGTCCGGGTGCCCGGATCGCCGACATCGGAAAGGTCCCGTTGGATCGAAGCGTACAAGACGCAGCGGGTCCGGGAAGGTCCGGTCGATCTGACGCGCTTCGTGCCGGAGCGCGGCCATCCCCACTACGGCGAAGTGGTCCATGACCTGATCCGCCTGGACCTGGAATACGGCTGGGCGTTCCAACAGCCGCGGGCCCTGGAAGAGTACCAGCGGCAGTTCCCGCAGGCGTTCCAGGACCGGAATCAGCGGGCAGCCCTGGCCTTTCAAGATTATTGCTTGCGGCTGCTGGCGGGCGAGCGGCCCGACCCCGCCGATTATCAGCGGCGCTTCGGCATCGATACGGCCAGCTGGCAGGAAGCCCTGGACCAGGCGCACGCGGCCAAGCAACCTCCCGCCGCTCCGGTAGCGCTTCCGCCCGGTCCCGAATCGTCCCCCGAAGAATACAGTCTTTCCTTTCGAAAAAGTCCGGCACAGGATTTGGATTCCCCTTGGCCGTTGGGCGTGGAAGAAGACGAATCGGTGTTTCCCCAAGCGGGGCAAATGTACCTCGGTTTTCGCCTGGTGCGCGAGCTGGGCCGCGGCGCCTTCGGCATCGTCTTCTTGGCCCAGCAGGAAAGCCTGGCCAACCGCGAAGTCGTCATCAAGATTTCCAGCGACATCGGCGGCGAGGATCAGAAACTGGCCCAGCTCCTGCATACCAACATCGTGCCGATTTACTCCGTCCATCGCACGACCACCTGCCAGGCGGTGTGCATGCCGTATCTGGGCGCCACCACCCTGGCTGACGTCCTTAAAGACATTCGCCGACGCGGCAGTGTGCCCGAGTCGGGCAAGGCTCTGGTCAGCACCCTGAACGAGCGCAAGAGCACCCAGGTTTCTTCCCGATTGCATGAGAGCCCGGGAGAGGGAGAGGGGGAGAAGGCGGCTCTGGATCGGCCTTCCTCCGCTCCGCGATCCGGCGCTTTCCCGCACGCCGAGAACGGCGGCACTTCGCTTCCGCGCGCGCACGCTCTCACGCCGGCTTTCGGGCACGAAATCGCCTCGACCATCATCCTGGATAAATTGTCCGGGCTTAGCTACCTGGACTCTATTCTGTGGATCGGCTCGCGCCTGGCGGACGGCCTGGCCCATGCCCACGAGCACGGCATACTGCACTGCGACTTGAAGCCGGCGAACATCTTGCTGACCGATGAAGGCCAGCCAATGCTCTTGGACTTCAACCTGGCCGAGGATACCAAGGTGCGGACCAGCGCCGCGGCGGCCCAGCAAGGCGGCACTTTGCCGTACATGTCGCCGGAACAGCTGGCCGGCTTTGTGGGGAACAAACAGACCCTGGACGGCCGCAGCGACCTGTTTGCCCTGGGCGTGATCCTGTTCGAGTTCCTCACCGGCCGCTATCCGTTCCCGGCGCCCAAGGGGTCGCCGCGCGAAGTGGTCGAACAGATGCTGCGCGACCGGCAGGACCCGCCGCCGCGCCTGCGGCCGTGGAACAAAGCCATCACGCCGGCGGTGGAAGCCATCGTCCGCCGTTGCCTGGAATGCGCGCCGGCGCGGCGCTATGCCGACGCCCGCGCCCTGCAGGAAGATGTGCAACGCCATCTGGACAATTTGCCCTTGAAGCACGTTCCCGAGCCGTCCTGGCGCGAGCGGGGGCGGAAGTGGATGCGGCGGCATCCGCGTCTGGCCTCGTCCACCACGGTGGCTCTCTTGGCCGGGATGGTGCTGGTGGCCCTGTCGTCGCTGCTGATCGTTCACGGCCAGCGGCTGCGGTTTCTCGAGGCCCTGAACACGCACAGCGAATTTTCCGAGGATTTGACGACCCTGCAGTTCCAGTTGACCAGCCAATCGGCCGACCGGACCCAGCTGGACGAGCCGCTGGCCGTGGGGCAGCGCGCCCTGGAGCGCTATGCGGTCCTGACCGATGCGGCGTGGCGGGAATCGTCCAAGGTGCGGCACCTGCCGGCCACCCAGCAAAGCAAATTGCAAGAAGACATGGGGGTGTTGCTCTTGCTGATGGCCCGCGCCCAGGCCCAATATGCCGCCAATCAACCCGAACCCGAGCGGCGCGAGGAAAAGTTGCGCACCGCCCTGGAATTCAACCAGCGCGCGGCTGCTTGCTATCCGCAAGAACAGGCGCCGCCGGCCTTGTGGTTGCAGCGCGCCGACCTATTGGCCAACCTGGGCAAGGCCGAGGAAGCCGAACAACTTCGCCTGCAAGCGGCCAAAACGCCTTTGCACACCAGCCAGGATGGTTACCTGTCGGCGCGCGAATATCTGGTGCAGGGACGCCTCGGAATGGCCTTGCCGCTGCTCCGCGAGGTCACCCGGCAAGACCCGCAGCACGTCCACGCCTGGTTCTTGCTGGGATACTGCCACGATGGCCTGGGCCAATATCACGAGGCGGTCACCAGCTATACCGCGTGCATCGCCCTGTGGCCCAAGAGCCATCGGCCGTACTTCAACCGCGGCCTGGCGTATCTGCGGCTCAAGCAATTCCAACTGGCCAGGTCGGATTTCGATCAGGTGCTGCGCAAACAACCCCGGCACGCCGACGCCTTTTTCAATCGCGCTCTGGCCTGGAACGGTCTCAATCGGCCCAAGGAAACGCTCGACGATTTGACGCGCGCCCTGGAAAGCGACGCGCCCTATACGCGCGTGTTTTTCTTCCGCGCCCGCGTGCGCGACCGGGTCGGCGACGCCGCCGGCGCCCGCGCCGATCGCCTCGAGGGCTTGCGTCTACAGCCCAAAGACGCCCTGAGCTGGATCGCCCGCGGCATCGCCCGCTTGCCCGACGATCCCAAGGGGGCCCTGGCCGATTATCAGAAGGCCATGGAGTTGAACCCGCGCTCCTTGCCTGCCCTGGAAAACCTGGCCCATGTCCTGGCCGAGCGCCTGGGCCAGACCAAGGCGGCGGTTGAAATTCTGGATCAGTTGTTGAAGTATTATCCGGATAACGTGCCCGCCCGCGCCAGCCGCGGGGTGCTCTGGGCCCGGCTGGGCAAACGCGCCGCCGCCCATCAAGACGCCAAAGACGCCCTGAAACGCAGTCAGGAAGCCGCCACGCAATATCAGGTGGCCGGCATATACGCCCTCACCTCGGTTCAAACCCCCGCCGATCGCAAGGAAGCTTTCCGGCTGTTAGCCACCGCCCTGTGCCGGGGCTACGGCTTCGCTAAAGTCGAGCGCGATGCCGACCTGGCGCCGTTGCACGACAGCCCCGAATATCGCCGCCTGATCGAGGCGGTCCGCACTCTGCGAAGCGGGTCGGCCCCGTAAAGGAGCGGAGAGCCATCCCGTCGGCCACCGCCAGCAGCCGGCCACGGAGGCATAAGAGATAATAGAGGTGGCAGGAGAGAATAACCCTTTGTTCACTATTTTCTCCCACCCAAAACCCGGATGCGTCCTTTTTTTGTCCGACTTCTGATTCCTGGCCGCATCTCATGGTATGATGAAGTCATGATTGGTCAACACCTGAAGAGCCCGCCGGACCGCTGGTATCGCGGTGCCGATGTCCCCATGCGGGTGATTCGCCGGTTTGCACGGCAAGTCGCCAAGCGCTTCCAGCCCGACAAGATCATCCTGTTCGGCTCTCACGCCTACGGCACGCCGCACGCCGATAGCGACGTTGATATTCTCGTCATCATGCCGGCGCGGAACCAGATCGATCAGGCCATCCGGATCCGCTGGGAAGTCCCGGCGCGATTCCCAATGGATCTCATCGTCCGCACACCAGCCAGCATAAAATGGCGTCTGGCGGAGGGCGACTTGTTCCACACGGAGATTCTGACCAAGGGCAAGGTCTTGTATGAGAAAAGCGACGCGCGAGTGGGTGCGCAAGGCCGAAGCCGATTATCAAGCCGCCGTGGAACTCGTCCACGCCAGCAAACCGTTTCCTGATCAAATCTGCTTCCACTGCCAACAAGCGGCGGAGAAGTACTTGAAGGCATTGCTGGAAGAACTCGCGCTCCGCGTGGAAAAGACCCACGAACTCGGGCGGCTCTTGGTGAACTGCTGCCGTATCATACGCGTCTGCGGCCGCTGCGCCGAGGCTCGTTGTTCCTTACCAATTTCGCCGTCGAGCCTCGTTACCCCGGTGACAATACCACCAAGCGCCAGGCCGCATCGGCGTTACGCTGGGCCGGCAAAGTGCGCGACGCATGCCGCGCCCTACTTGGCATGCGGCCGCCCCGACGCAACCAATCCTGACCGATCTACCCCGCGTGCAGACCAATCGCCGGCGAGGGGCTTGCTTGGACGTATGGACCCCGCCGGCGGCTTTCTGCATCCCAGATCAATCGTCGTTCAGGATCGTGCCGAGGCCGCGATTCTTGGTGAACAGCGAGTTGCTGCTGTTGCCGAACAGGTCCAGGTAGAACGTCT
>CAZFGM010000594.1:0-4650 GCA_964518515.1 uncultured Alcaligenaceae bacterium
AATGAGCCCCCTTCCGCTTCCCCTGGCGGGCGGGGCTTTTTTTTTTACAAACGCCACTCGCTAAGCCGACAGCGGCGGCCCCACTTGACTTCTCGGAGTATACAATTAGAAAACAGGGGAACATCCCGCCTCTGGATAGGAGAGGGCAATATCATGCCTGACGAACCTCAGGATCCTGTCACGGAACCGGTCGTCGAACCCGCACCCGAGCCCGAAGCCGGCACCGCCACCGCCGAAGCGCCCGCCGCCCAGGAGAAGAAGCCGGAGAAGCTTCGGCAAAATGTCTTGATCACCGACGTCGGCCCCTGCCGAAAGCACATCAAGGTCACCGTGGACCGCAGGGACATCAACGACCTCCTGGATGAGAAATACAGGGAACTGGTGCACGATTCCCAGGTTCCCGGCTTCCGCCCCGGCAAGGCGCCGCGCGAAGTCGTGGTCCGCAAGTTCCACAAGGACGTCAGCAACCAGGTCAAGAGCCAGGTCCTCATGGCCAGCCTGGAACAACTGGCCGATGATTACGATATCGCCCCTCTCAGCGCGCCGAACATCAATGCCGAAAAACTGGACATCCCCAAGGACGGCGATTTCGTCTACGAATTCGAAGTGGAGGTCCGGCCGCAGTTCGATGTGCCCAATTACAAGGGGCTGTCACTCAAACGGCCGATCAAGGACTTCACCGACCAGGACGTGGCCGCGGAAGAAAAACGCGTCCTAGCCCAGCGCGGCAAGCTCATTCCCAAGGAGGAAGGCAACGCCCAGATCGGCGATTTCCTGACCGTGGACATGACCACGCGCTACGGCGACAAGGTCATCGGCACGGCACAGAACATAGATTTGCGCATCGATGACTCGCTGGCCTTCAAGGACGGCGTGGCCGAAAAATTCGCCGAACAGGTTCAGGGGGCCATGCCCGGCGAGACGCGCACCGTCGAGATCAGCATGTCCGACGCCGTCGCCGTCGAGCAGTTGCGCGGCCAGAAAGTCCAGGCCGTTCTCGAGGTCAAGGGCGTCAAGAAGATGGAGCTGCCGGAATTGACCCACGATTTCTTGCACCAATTCGGCGTACATAATGAAGAGCAGTTCCGCGAGAAAATCCGCGGTTACCTGGAAAGCCGCCTTGAATACCATCAGCGCCAGGCGGCCCGGCAGCAGGTGCTCGAGCAGATCACGGCGGCGTCCGAGTGGGACTTGCCCCAGGACATGCTCCGGCGGCAAGCCAAGAAAGCTCTGGCCCGCCGCGTCATGGAAATGCGCGACGCCGGCATGTCCGACGACGAGATCAAAGGCCGACAGCGCTTGCTCGAGCGCGATACCCTGAACAGCACCGCCTGGGCTCTCAAAGAGCATTTCGTCCTGCAAAAGATCGCCGAGACCGAAAAGATCGAGGCCACCGAGGACGACCTCGAAAACGAGATCGAGCGCATCGCCGACCAGTCGAACCAGTCGCCGCGGCGCGTGCGGGCCCAGATCGAAAAAGAAGACCTGATGGATTCGCTGTACGCCCAGATCACCGAGCGCAAGGTGCTCGACCTGATCCTGGACAGCGCCGAATATGACGACGTGCCGCTGGTGCCGGAAAAGGTGGTGGCCACGGTGGAAGAACAGGCCGTGCCGGGCGAGTTGAAGGACCCGACCGCGGCGCCGCCGGAAGCCAAGCCGGCGGAGGAAGCGGCACCATCGGCTTGATATTATTGGACTGGGTGAACGCACAATCCCACGGCTGGCGTCGCAACCACCGCTTGGCGGTTTCGCGTGACCAATATTGTCCAACAGGTACTTGTCCCCGCGAAACCGCCGAGCGCGCTTTCACGACGCAACCCAAAGACAGTGTTTTACAAGGACTTGTTCCCATGTATGATATCCACACCGGCGACCGGCCGTTCGAACCGCACGTCCAGCGCTATCGCGAGTATTCCCGCCAGCGGCAGATGACCCTGGCCGACTTGCTCCTGGAAAACCGCATCGTCTTTCTGGGCAGTTCGCCCGAAACCGGCGGCCAGGCCCCCATTACCGACTACCTGGCCAACGTCACCATCCAGAAGCTGCTCTTTCTCCAACACGAGAACAAGAACCAGGAAATCCATTTTTACATCAACTGCCCCGGCGGCTCGGTCAGCGCCACGCTGGCGATTTACGATACCATGCAGTTTCTCGAATGTCCGATATCCACGTATTGCATGGGCATCGCCGCCAGCGGAGCGGCCATCATCCTGGCGGCCGGCACCAAGGGCCACCGTTTCGCCTTGCCCAATTCCAAGGTCATGATCCATCAGCCCTGGGGCCAGGTCGGCGGCCAGATTTCCGACATCGAGATCCAGGCCATCGAGATCGAGAAAGAACGCCGACGCCTCAACGAAATTCTCGCCAAGCATTGCAGCCAGGATATGAATCGCATCGAAATAGAGACCGAGCGCGATCGCTACTTCACCGCCCAGGAAGCCAAGGATTTCGGCCTGGTCGATGAGGTGCTTACGAAAATTGCCGATGACAAATCGAAAAAGTGAAGTGGAAAGATGATCCTGTTTACGTTTAGCGTTCGCAGGATGCTTGCAAAAAAATATCTCTCCTGCAAGCATCCTGCGAGCGCTAAACGTAAACCATAGTTTCTTTCCATTTCCAGGAGAAAGCCATGACCCTCGTTCCCTACGTCGTCGAGCGCAGCGGCCGCGAAGAGCGCGTCTTCGATATTTACAGCCGATTGCTCAAAGACCGCATTATCTTTCTGCAAGGCGCCATCGATGACGAAAGCGCCAATTTGATCGTGGCCCAGATGTTATTCCTGCAATTCGACGATCCGAAAACCGATATTCATTTATACATTAATTCCCCCGGCGGCTCCGTCACCGCCGGCTTGTGTATTTACGACACCATGCAGTACGTGACCCCCGACGTGGCCACCTACTGCATCGGGCAGGCCGCCAGCATGGGAGCGATTCTGTTGACGGCCGGGGCCAAGGGCAAACGCAACGCCTTGCCCCACGCCCGCGTCATGATCCACCAACCGCTGGCCGGCACCGAAGGGACCACCACCGACATTCTCCTGCACCTGAAAGAGTTCCAGCGACTGAAGAAGGTCATCAACGAAATCTTGCTCAAGCATACCGGCCAGTCGCTGGATAAGGTGGAAAGGGACACGGACCGCGACAAGTTCATGTCCGCCGTCGAAGCGGTGGAGTACGGCATCGTGGACACCGTGCTGGAACGCCTGCCGCTTAGCCAACTACCCAAAGCGGCCGGAAATTGAGAGTAGTGTGTGCCACGGCTGTGTCAGCCGTGGGGGACAGGCAACCACGGCTGACACAGCCGTGGCACACTTCGGAGTTGGTTTGGTGAAAGGGAGCGGATAGTGCCATGAAGGCCCCAGGCCGATTCCCAGGCTTGATCCTCCTGCTCGCCTTTTTCCCCGGCTGCCGCAACACCGCCCAGGAACTTCTCGAAACCGAGCTCCGCACCCGCGAATGGCAAGTCCGCGATCTCAAGGAAGACCTGGCCAAGTCGCGCCACCTCAACCAGGCCCTGCTCTATGAAATCGCCGCCCTGCGCCGGCATCAGAAAATCACTCCCGAGCAAGCGGCCCAAACCTTCGGCCTCAAACGGATAGTCCTGGGCCGCATGACCGGCGCCATCGAAATGGACGGCCTGCCCGGCGACGACGCCCTGGAAATCTACCTCGAGCCGCGCGACTCCGACGACCACGCCATCAAGGCCCCCGGCACCCTGCACATCCTCGCCCTGGAAATCACCAACCAAGGGATGAAGAATCCGATCGGGGCGTGGGAGATTCCTCCGGACCACCTCCGCAAATCATGGAAGACCGGGCTTTTGATCACCGGCTACGTGGTGACGCTGCCCTGGCAACAACGGCCGGCCTCGGAAAACGTGCGCCTGGTCGCCCGGCTGGTTCTGACCGACGGCCGGGCGTTCGAGGCCGACCGCGATATCAAAGTGCGTTTGCGGCCCAGGTCCCCGGCGCCTCACCCCATGCCCCCGGCCGACGAACTCGAGCTCCCCCCGCCGCGCAAGGTTGAGCCAAAGCAGGCCCAGACGATACCAGATGTTTCTGTTTTTCCCTTTTGGCGGCCTTCCCCAATTGGTCAAGCAACCAAGTGAGTCAACGGGATGCCGTCGTAGGTAACCACGTTGGTCGCCGGATCGCTCTGCAGTCCTGAAAAAAGCCTTCCTGGAGAGGCGCCGTTTTTTCTTGCTCGGCGGCCCGGCACATCCGCATATTCGGAGCCATGCGATGAAGGATTCCGGGAAGGAATCCTGGAAGAAATCGCTTCGGTCCTTGATGTAAAATTCGGACAAGAAGGTCGCAAATTGCTGCCGAAGATTCGCGCCGTGGAGGACGTGAAATTGCTTCGGACCCTGATGCGGGCGTCCAAGAAAGCCAAGACCCTGGACGAGGTGCTTGACCACCTGGAGTAGGAGCACGTCCTCCATCTGGCGGAACGTGGCGAAACCGAGCGCGACCTTTTGCCAGCTTGAAGAAAAGAAAAAATGCCAGCTTCGACCCCGACGGGAACGAAGAAGAACTCCCCAGCTTCGAACGCCAAGGTCCTGCGGAAGGAAGGGTTGCAAAGGCGGACGGGAACGGTCGCCGGATTGGCAACGAGGAGGAAGTTTTTCCTCCCCGGAATTGACTAG
>CAZFGM010000595.1:0-4623 GCA_964518515.1 uncultured Alcaligenaceae bacterium
GCGCGGAAAACCCCCTGAAGGGGGCTGCCATCCCAATAGTTTTGCTACAGTCTCCAAATGCAAAGCTGTTTCTTGGGCTTGAAAAGTGGTTGGCTCTGGCTTCCTTGCCTTGTGGGGTGCCAACCGAAACCTAATTATTTATTTTATTCAAGAGTATACTGGCCAGGCAGCGGCGATTCCATCCATTAAGGACCCCGTTGGATTCAGACCGTCCCGGCATGAGCTTGACAGTCGGGTGGTATCGACACACCGATGGACCACGATACGGACCGCGCATCGGTCGATTGACCGACGCGCGCAAACATAGTCTCCCGGCATCGCGTCAGAGTACCAGAAGGCGGCCCGTCGCCTATGTGCCCAAACCGTCCGCCGAGTTCTATATTCGGCACGCGGCTTCGGTTAGAACGGCCAAACCCGATTCTGCGGGCATCCGAGGTTGCTCCAAACGGCCAGCCTCATGCCTCCTCGTCGCCCATGTTGTCTTCTGTACTGGACAACACGCGATCTCCGCGCAGAACAAGGCAACAGATGTTGAGATCTGGGACGCGGAAGGGAAGGTCGAGTTCCTCAAGACGGGATGCGAGCCAGGTCCGGGCCGCATCAACATCCGCCTGAACTGTCACAGGATCAACCGCTGTCTGAACTCGGAACCGGCGCGGGTCTCTCTCGTCAAGGACATGGTTTAGCCGCTCGATGACTTCCCAGTCGCGAACGAGGCTAATCCATCCGGTCGGTGTTCGATAGCCACCGCCACCGCCCTCACCACTCCGCCTTGTGATGTCACCCGATCAGTGATGCGAAAGAGGTAAATCGGAAAGGCGACAACAGTAGCTGGAGCCACCGTCACCGTACTGGTCAATTTCCGAGCCTGAGTAATCGCCTGGTCCACGAGCCGATGCCCGACACCAAGTATCTTCTGTGGGTCTTTTCCCGTACGGTCGAAGACCATCCCAGAGTATTGGCGGGCGACTCCGGGCGAACCGACCCACGGCTCGGGAGTATTGAAGGACAAGCCGCCCGCGTCGTCTTGAATCTTGCGCTTGTTGAGGTGCAGCATCGCCTTAAAGAACGGTTTCAGGTCGGGCAAGTCGAGCTTAGGAATCTGTGCGGAAACCTGCTGAAAGTCGAATCGGGCGGCGTTTCCGACCAAAGCCCGAACGGTGTCGAGTACGTCGCGCCCACCGAATCGCGCAGTCTTCGCGTCGAACCAGTCAGACAAAGCCTCGGGTCAAACATCGCTTGCGTCAGCAAAAATCTCCCGGAACACCGCCGGGGAGGACATCCCTAGGACAAGTTGCAGCAGGTCCTCGGGGTGAGCCATCACTCGTCCAAGGGCTCGCGTGATTTGTTCGATCTTCGCATTGAGCTTCTCCCAGATTCGCGATTCGACGGTGTCGGGGTCCGCGAAACCCGGCACCATCCCGCGAAGGGCAAACGCGCCGCTGGCCAGAAGGCGCGCGGCTCCAACGCCCTGCAGAAGCCACACGGCGGGACCAAGGTTCGCCAGGGCCTGGAGCGGCAGCAAGCAGTCGAGCATCTTCGGAGGGCAGGTTTACTTCATTGCAAAGTCAGTTGTTGGAGGAGACGCGAAAAATCTTGCCCCGCTCACGACCGCATTGCGGGGCCTGCCGCGCAGTTCTTGCCAGGCGCTCGTCCACCAGTGTGACGAACTCGTCCAGCGTGTCGGATGGGTTTGTTACTTTTCCGTGGGCGGATGCAATTTCGGATTGGCGAAAGTTATTTGCCGCGCTTCCAGAGTGCCCGCCGAGGCGGTCAGGGTCAGCACGGTCGCCGGCAGGTCAAAGGCGCCGACCCGCTGCCAGGTATGGTGGTGCGCGCGGCTGCTTTTCAAGGCCCCTGTTTTCCCCTCCCAGGTATTGACGACATAAGAAATCGGCAAATACTGTTTTTCCTTGTTGCGGCGGTTTTCCAGCACGGTGATGGTGAAGCGGACCGGACCGGTCTGGCGATTGACTTCGATGATCTGCCGGTCGTCGCGGATGCGGTAGCTGGAATGCAGTTCGTCGTTGAGGACCTTGATTAGCCGGCCGGAGGGGTGGTCGCGGTTGTCATCGGCAAAGGCGCACGGCGTGTCGCGCGTAGAAGCGTTGGGCAGGCGATGGCCCACCAGCGAAGCGATTTCCGCCCGCACCCAGCCGTGGGTTTCCTTGTCGAGCCCTTCCAGCTTCACCTTGCCGGCGGCGCTGATTTCGACCCGGCCCTTGACCACCTGGCCATTGACGTTGACCGCCAGGCCGGCGCTGAAGCCGGGGAAATTTTTCCACTCGGCGCGGGCGGCACGGGCCTCGGCCAGCAATTTGGTCGCGGCGGGGTCGGCTTTCTCGCCCGCTCTGCCGGGGCCCGAAATCGTTACCAACAAAAGCACACTCCAGGTTTTCATGGCGAAGCCTCCAAACGGGGGATGTATGCTCCGCGCGGTTTGGACTTAGGCGAGCCGAGCAGCGTAAGCTGCCGGGTAAAGCGTGCAATCGCCGGCGCTTCACCCGGCAGCTTACGCTGCTCGGCTCGCCGAGAAAAGTCTCAAACCTGACCGCGCGAAGAATAGTAGGCACGCTCCGCCTGCGGTAACGGCAAGTGGGCACACTACAGGGTTGCGGCTTGGGATTACTTTATCCAACCGTACCACGGAGGAAACCCAAAAATGAAACAAACGCAATCAACCCATTCACCATGGAGTAATGGTTGCATTGGCAAGGCCCTGAATTATAATGCGGCGTCCCCTCCGGCCGGGTCCGACGGCAAAATAAAAATCCCCGAGGTGGTTTTTCGGGAATAAAACCGCCCCCTGGCGTTTCTAATATCTAGGGAGATTCCGCAATGGGCTCGCCCGGTCAAACACGGAATGTGCAATCCCTGGTGGAAGAGCATTACGGTTCCCTGTACCGCTATGCGTATCGCCTGAGCGGGTCGTCGGCCGACGCCGAGGATTTGACCCAGGATACCTTTTGCCAGGCCCAGCTCAAGCTCGAGCAGCTTCGCCAGTGGGATCGGGCCAAGAGCTGGTTGTTCAGCATTCTGCGCAATGCCTTTTTGCGGCGCTTACGCGACAGTAAACAGCAGAATAGCGTATCTCTGGAGGGGGTCGGCGATCTGGCGGAACCGCTGTCCGGCCCGGACCTGGACATCGATCCGGATCGCTTGCAAGAGGCCCTGAACGAGCTTCCTGAGGTTTTCCGCACGCCCATAATTTTGTATTATTTTGAGGATTTCAGTTACCGTGACATTGCCGAGCAGATGGACCTGGCGCTGGGAACGGTGATGTCGCGGCTGGCCCGGGCCAAAGCGTACCTGCGTCAGCGGCTGGCGCCGCCGGCGGGGGCAGCGGCGGCCGCGGGTATCCGGAGGGCGAATCATGGAATGTAATCACGCCCGCCTGCTGTTGACGTTTGCCCGCGATAGGGCAGACCTGGATTCAGTGGACGCGGACGGGTTAGAGGACCACGTGGGCCATTGTCCGGAGTGCGCCGCCTTGGCCACGGCCCAGCGCCGCCTGGATCTGGCCTTGGGCCGGGCCATGCGGGCCGTGCCGGTGCCCGCCGGCTTGAAAGAACGGCTCTTGGCCAGGCTGCCGCGCCCACCGCGCCGCTGGCGCCGCTGGGTGGTGTCGACCGCCGCCTTGGCCGCCAGCCTTCTGCTGACGGTGGGCGTGATCTGGCACTTCTGGCTCCAGCGAACGCCCATTGATCCCGACGCCCTGGACCTGAGGATTTACACCTTTACCTCCGCCACTCCGGAAGATGTGGAAAAGTGGTTTGGGGACCGTGGCCTGACCATGGCCTATCCCGCCCGGTTTAACGAGCGCCGGTTGGAAGCGATCGAAATCGCCATGTACCAGGGCAAGCGCGTTCCCAAGCTCTTGTTTGTCCATCGCGGCGAACACGGCCGGCCGGTGATGGCCCATGTTTACTTCCTTTCCCAGGATCAGTTCGACCTAAGCACCAAGCCGGTTTCGACCCTGCCCGGCTCCGATTCGAACACGGTGTGTTTTGGACCGCGGAAGAATGGTTATCTTTACTTGGTGGTATACACCGGCGGCTCGCTGGCACCGTTTGAGGTGCAGGGCGGGAAAGCGGATCAGGCTTGAAATGTTCGGCACTTTATTGATAACCCAATTCTTTGACCACTCGCCTTTGGAAAAGGTCGATGTGCAGTTGAACGGATTTGCCGGCGCCCCGCCTCGCTGGATTGGCGTCATCTTTGTGTAGGGCGGCAATCAAAAACAATGAAGAATTGTCCTTTTGCGGGAGGATTTCCAGCTGATAATCCGTATTTTTCCAGCCCTTTTTTTCCTTAAGGTATTCACAAGCAATTTTCTCCACGTTGGATTGCTATTGAGCATTAAGGACTTGAGCCCTGGCCATGATTTACTCCTCTTCCGGATAAAAAATGGTTTTCGCCCGATATGGGTTTCAATTAGTTCAGGAACTTTTGATACCTGTTGGGTAAAATATTTGTCCAGGGGGCTTGGTTCCGGAGAATAGCCCTCCTCCGGGGTGTTTGGATGCGTATGGAAGCAACCCACCGAAACCAGGTCGGCAATTGCCGGAGGACGGGCCTACACCGCTGGCGCGGAAAGCCCCGTGAACGGGGCTGAAAACAAGC
>CAZFGM010000596.1:0-4613 GCA_964518515.1 uncultured Alcaligenaceae bacterium
CCTGGAACTTGATGCGCTTGTAGACCTCGGCCGCTTTTAGCCGGCATTTGATCGAGTCGATCTTGACGATGGCCTTGAGTCCTTCATGCCGTTCGTAGGTCCACTTGCCGTTCCTGCCGCGATGAAAATGCTCGATCTGCGGCCGGTCCTGGCTAATCAGCACATAGTCGGTAAGCGTCGGATTGTATTTCTGGTAGCGGACAAACTTGATGCCGCGATCGAAGGCTTCGGTGGATTCGGAAAGCCCTTCCACGATCACCTTTGGATTGAGCAGGACGTCGCGATATTTGTCGAGGTATTTCGGCTCATCGCATACCACCACGATATCAGGGTACGAATACAGCCCGGCGGGACGTTTCGGCGATTTCGGCAAGGGCCCGCTGCGAACCTTGGTGTCTTTGGTGCGGACGCGGCACGGCGTGCCATCGAGTTGCGCGTGAAGGGATGCAAGCACATTTGCAGTGATGTCGGCGTGTTCGGGCGCTTCACCGGCCATGGCGAAGATCTCGCCATCGACGTATTGATGGCGCTCCTCGGCTTCGCGCTCGAAGGCGAGGTAGTCGTCTTCCGTCAAGATGGCTTTTGGCAGGCCCATGACTTATTTTCTCCCGAGGGGATTATACAGGTTTCTGTTATTTGCTGCATATGATAATGCTTGCCTCGGTCCGGCTTTGGCGGTTCAAATTTTTTTTAAATTGCAAAAGCCAATTCGAATGAAGGGTCTATGGTAGGCCATAGAAGTATAGGATGAGGGATAGGTCAGCCCAGCTTCCAAGATAGACGAGGGACGCCATGAGCACGGCACACTTGCCGGCTCCGCAACACCCGATTCAGCGGGACGCACCGGCCTGGGACATCGCGCTGTTGTTCCCGCGCCAAGGGCATTGGAGCGAGGAGGAATACCTCGCGCTGAACACTAATCAGCTTGTCGAACTGGTCAATGGCTGCGTGGAAGTGCTGCCGATGCCGACCGTCTTTCATCAGCTCATTGTCAAGTACCTCCACCGCCTGCTGGACGACTTCGTAACGGGGTTGGCTCTTGGCCTTGCCCTGTTCGCGCCGCTGCCGGTGCGACTCTGGCCACAGCATCTGCGTGAGCCGGGCGTCGTTTTTCTTCGCTCCGGCCGCATGCGCGACAAGATGAAGCCGCCCGACGGCGCCGATCTGGTCATGGAAGTGGTCAGTGAGGTGGAAAAAAACCGCCTGCGCGACCTGGAGATCAAACGGCGCGAATACGCCAAGGCCCATATCCCGGAGTACTGGATTGTGGACCCTGAGCAGCAGACAATCACCGTGCTGGAATTGGTCGGCGAGGAATATCAGGTGCATGGTGAGTTTCACCCTGGCCAACAAGCGACCTCGGTGCTACTGCCTGGGTTTGCCGTGGATGTGGCTGCGGTGTTGGCCGCCGGGCAGTAGCTTGAGGTCGGCATTAACTGTGAGCAGCGGCCAAGGAGAGGTGCATTCGCCGCGCCGAAGAGACAAGCGCGGCGAAAAATGCGACGTGAGAACGCGGAAGGAGGCAAACATGAGACTTTCAGTTGATCGCAGAACCCGGCGAGAGAACGGCATTGTCTCGCTCCAGATCAAGACCTTTGCCGACTTGCTGAGACGGCTTGGGAATATTCCGCCGGATCGGGTTTGGTTGTCCCCACCGCCCGGAAAGGCAACGGAAAAAGACGTCCTTGCCCTCCTGGAAGCGCCGGCAAAGCGCATGTGCGAATTGGTGGACGGGGTCCTCGTGGAGAAACCGATGGGACTAAAAGAATCCGCTCTGGCGACTGCCCTCAGTGGACCTCTGGACGCCTTTGCTGAAAAGCACGATCTGGGCTTTGTTACCGGCGAGGCTGGGGCCTTGCGCCTCATGCCCGGGCTGGTAAGGATCCCGGACGTTTCCTTCATTGCCTGGGAAAAGGTTCCCAAACACGAAGTCCCCGAGGAGCCGATCCCCGACCTCTTTCCGGACCTGGCCGTGGAGGTTTTCAGCAAAGGGAACACTCTTGCGGAGATGGCGCGCAAGCTTGGCGAGTACTTCCGGGTCGGTGTCCGCATGGTCTGGATCATCTATCCCAAGACGCAAACGGCGGAAATCTATACCTCACCAACGAGGGTCCGCAAGGTGGCCAAGACCGGCGCGCTCGACGGCGGCATGGTGGTGCCCGGCTTCCGCCTGCCGTTGAAACGGCTGTTCGCGCGGATGAAGCAGAGGAGGAAACGGTAGTCGCAGGGTCGTAAAGAAAATCAAGGAGTTGGGCAGCGGCGACAAGGACAGCCGCATCCGCCTCGCCGAAGAACTCGGTGACCTCCTGGAGTACGGCACAGCGCCAATGAGCGAGCTGGAGAGTGCGGCTGGCTCGTTGATCGATGCTATCTCTCGAGAGTCCGATCCGCAGGCGCGAGAGGCCCTGACCAACACGCTCGCCATCCTGGCGAGCAAAAACATTGGCCTCCAAGCGCCCTGGGACCGGCTGGCGGCCCTGGTCCCCCAACTCGATACGTCTTCCCTGGAAAACGCTCTTAGCGCGCTCGGCTTCTCCAGGGACCGCAGCTTTGAGAGACCAGCAGCATGAGGACCCGTCCATCCGAGACGCGGCGGCTCAGGCGTTGGTCGAATTAGGGGCCGCGAGATAACGGCAGCGGCGCGGCTGGCTCGTTGATCGCTGCCATCTCTCGAGAGTCCGATCCGGAGGCGCGAGAGGCTTCTTGTTATTCGCTGGCGAATTAATCTAGTTGTGGCCGCGGCTGGAACACAAATGCCCTTAGCCTTTGATGATCGCAAGCTCCTGGTGCCGGGCGTTAATAACGCGACCTTGAAGGAAGTCGAGGAGCACTTTGCCAGATTCCAAAAGAGCGACCGGCGGATCAAGCTTTTTCGCAGGCTGTGCGATTACCTCGCGACCGTGAAAAAGGCCAATTGTGCGACGAGCGTCATTCTCGACGGCAGTTTCGTTATGGCTTGCGTAGACGAGCCGGAGGACATCGACTTGATCCTGATCCTGCCGCCTGACTGGGAGGCAGCTGCGGACTTGAAGCCGTATCAGTACAACCTGGTCTCCAAGCGGCGCGTCCGGAAAGAGTACGGCTTCGATGTCGTCGCCGTGATGCCAGGATCGGTTCGCGAACAGGACTGGACGGCGTTCTTTGCTCGCGTTAACGTGAAGTGGTGTGAACAATTCGGTTGGGACGATGAATCGTTCAAGAGAGTTGTGAAGGTGATCCTATGATCCACAATGATGGCCAACTGGCCGTGGTTCGCAAGCAGCTGGCTCTCGTGGAGCACGCCCTGGAGGACCTGCGCAACGACGTTCTCCCGAAGAATAAACGCAACTTCGAAATCCTCTCGGAAGGCTACGTCGATCAGATCGACCAACTAAAAGCCGAGATCGACAGCTACCGCCGGACAATCAAAAAGAAGCGTCGCGGCAGCGAAGAAAAGAAGGCCCAAAAGGGGCAGAAAGCTTGAGGTTCAATCATGCCGGGATTCAAAAAGCAATATATCGTGAATGAAAAAAACGAGCCGGTCGGCGTTGTTCTTGACCTGCCGACCTTCGAGAAAATCGAAGACCTTTTGGAAGATTGTCTTTTCGGAAAGATCCTCGCGGAAGAGGCCAAGAAAAAGCCGATTTCGCTTGCTGAGGCCAAGCGCCGGTATGGTCGTCTGAAAAAAAGTTCCACTCAGAAGCAGCGATGACTTGGACAATAGTAACCGGGCCGACTTTCCCGAAAGACCTAGAGTCCTTGCCGGCGAAAGTCCGCAAGCAGATCGCGGCTTTCATCTCTGAAGTGCTTGGCACAGTCGAGAATCCGTATGCGATCGGAAAGCTTGAAAAGCTGAAGGGCAGCCAGGGCTTCTACCGATTTCGTTTCGGAAGCTACCGTCTCGGACTGATTCTGGACGACGAGAACAAAACGATTCATTTGCTTCGCATCATGCATCGCCGCGACATCTACAGACATTTTCCCTAGTCCCGAGGATCACCCCTGCAAAAACCCCTCAACGCCGGCATGATCGGTTTCATTGGCCGGGCCCATTAATTGTCAAACCAGAATACCAGGCGCGTCTTCCCCTTGCCGTAATGGCTTTCCAGCCCCGCCATGGCCTGCATGATTACCTGAAACTCCACGTCCAACGAGTCCTTGTCCAATTCGAAATGGGCCAGGGCTCTTTCGATTTCCTCCAAAGTCAGCCAGCTCGGCGTATGCCAATCAGGGGAGGAAATCAAATCGTAAGATATTTTTTCCTTGACGACGTGAACTGCCGTCAGTGTTTCCCCCCATTGCGACCTGCCCATTTCAATCCATTCCAGGGCTTTCTCTCGCGAGACCGGCGGAAGAAAACCATGCCAAGTATCAGTGGGATCGTACCGGTTTTTTTCATAATCCGGGTCCAGGACCGGATGGTAAAAACGCTGCCTTACTTTCTGAGTCAGATGGGCAGGCAACCCCCGGGCCGGAAACAAGGGCAACTTTTTGTCCCACCGGCCTTCAGGAATTTGGCTGCTTCGGCCAAAGGCCAAAGCGTCAAACAGGTCATAATCTCTTAAAACGCAAAACTCACCTGTATTGAATGCGAATACTTGAAGGTGGCCGTCCGGGCCTGGACAGAAGGGCGC